>NZ_JACAOM010000007.1:0-92504 GCF_013386245.1 Pseudomonas sp. 21615526
AATAGCACGTGGAGCATGATGGAAGCTCGCGTCGAAGGAGGGCGAGCGCGAGTTTATCAAGCCTGTGGCAGAGCGCTTTCTGTGAAGCAACAACAATCGAATGTGGAAGCGGACTTGCTCGCGAAAGCGGTGTATCAGTCAAACATGTAGGGGCTGGCGCACCGGTTTCGCGAGCAAGTCGAATCGTCGCACCGCCGCTCCCACATTTGACCGAGTCCAACTTTTGGAACGCGGACAAATGTGGGAGCGGCGGTGCGACGATTCGACTTGCTCGCGAAGAGGCCCTCAAAGCCGCTGAAAATCCAACGCCCTATGGCAGCAGAATGGTCGACCCAGTCGTGCGCCGCGCCGACAACTCTGCCTGAGCCTTCGCCGCATCCCCCAACGAAAACCGTTGGTTAATATCAATCTGCAGCTTCCCGCTGATGATCATCGAAAACAGATCATCCGCCATCGCCTGCAGGTTTTCCGGGTTGTTGGCATAGGTCGCCAATGTCGGCCGGGTCACATACAGCGAGCCCTTGGCCGCCAGAATCCCCAGGTTGACCCCATCCACCGCCCCCGAAGCATTACCAAAACTCACCACCAATCCGCGTGGCGCAACGCTATCCAAGGAGGTGAGCCAGGTGTCCTTGCCTACGCCGTCGTACACCACTGGGCACTTCTTGCCGTCAGTCAGTTCCAGCACGCGTTGTGCGACATTTTCCTTGCTGTAGTCGATGGTTTCCCAGGCGCCGAGGGATTTGGCCAGCGCCGCTTTTTCCGGCGAACTCACGGTACCGATCAGCTTCACGCCCAAGGCCTTGGCCCATTGGCAAGCCAGGGAGCCGACGCCACCGGCAGCGGCGTGGAACAGAATGGTTTCGCCGCCTTTCAACTCATAGGTCTGGCGCAACAGGTACTGCACCGTCAGGCCCTTGAGCATCGCGCCGGCGGCTTGTTCGAAGCTGATGTCGTCCGGCAGGTGCACCAGGTTGGCAGCCGGCAACACATGCAATTCGCTGTAGGCACCCAGCGGGCCGCTGCCGTAGGCCACGCGATCGCCGACCTTGAATTGAGTGACTTCGCTGCCCACCGCATCAACCACGCCGGCACCTTCTGCGCCCAGGCCCGACGGCAAGGCCGGTGGTGCATATAGGCCGCTGCGGAAATAGGTGTCGATGAAGTTCAGGCCAATGGCCTTGTTCTGCACGCGAACCTGCTGCGGGCCGGGTTCTGCCGGGGTGTAGTCCACATACTCAAGCACTTCGGGGCCGCCATGGGCACGGAACTGGATACGTTTGGCCATCTGCACTCTCCTTAAGTCATTTCGCGTAGCCCCCTATCGGACTCCTAAGCTTGATCTTCGTCAACTGTGGCAGCAGTGGGTGCAGTGGTATCCTGTGCGCCCATTTGCCGCCGATGCCCAATGGCCTCGTGTAGCGTTGCCCGATTCAAGGTGATGTCATGACTACCCGCACCGAGGCTGTCAAAGCCTACCTGCTTGACCTGCAAGACCGCATTTGCAGCGCCCTGGAAACCTTCGAGACGGACACTCGCTTCATCGAAGACGCCTGGACCCGGCCTGCCGGCGGCGGCGGTCGCACCCGTGTGATCGAAAACGGTTCGGTAATCGAGAAAGGCGGCGTTAACTTTTCCCACGTGTTTGGCAGCGGCCTCCCACCGTCCGCCAGTGCCCATCGCCCGGAATTGGCCGGTCGCGGTTTTGAAGCCCTCGGCGTGTCGCTGGTGATCCACCCGCACAACCCGCATGTGCCGACTTCCCACGCCAATGTGCGTTTTTTCATCGCTGAAAAAGAAGGCGAAGAGCCGGTGTGGTGGTTTGGCGGCGGCTTCGACCTGACGCCCTACTACGGCAACGAAGAAGACTGCATCCACTGGCACCGCGTCGCCGAACAGGCCTGCGCGCCGTTTGGCCCGGACGTTTATTCACGCTACAAGGCCTGGTGCGACACCTACTTCCACATCAAGCACCGCAACGAACCGCGTGGCATCGGCGGTTTGTTCTTCGATGATTTGAACGAGTGGGACTTCGACACCAGTTTCGCCTTCATGCGCGCCATTGGCGACGCCTACATCGACGCCTATCTGCCAATCGTCCAGCGCCGCAAGGCCATGGCCTATACCCAGCAGCAGCGCGAATTCCAGGAATTCCGCCGTGGCCGCTACGTCGAGTTCAACCTGGTCTACGACCGTGGCACTTTGTTTGGCCTGCAATCGGGCGGGCGTACCGAGTCGATCCTGATGTCGCTGCCACCACAAGTGCGCTGGAGCTATGACTGGAAAGCCGCCCCCGACAGCGAAGAAGCGCGCCTAACCGACTACTTCCTGCAAGACCGCGACTGGCTGGGTGTGCTGCCCAAGGCGGCGGTCTGATGGATCGTTATGTCGTCTTCGGCAACCCCATCGGCCACAGCAAGTCGCCGCTGATTCACCGTCTGTTCGCCGAACAGACCGGCGAGCAACTGGACTACAGCACCTTGCTCGCGCCGTTGGAGGATTTCACCGGCTGTGCAAAAGCATTTTTCGCACAAGGCCGTGGCGCCAACGTCACCGTACCGTTCAAGGAAGAGGCCTATCGCCTGGCCAATACCCTGACCGAACGCGCCCAACGGGCCGGCGCGGTGAATACCCTGAGCAAGCTCGGCGATGGCAGCCTGTTGGGAGACAACACCGACGGCGCCGGCCTGGTGCGGGATTTGACGGTGAATGCCGGGTTCAGCCTGCAAGGCAAACGTATCCTGCTGCTGGGTGCCGGTGGTGCGGTGCGCGGCGCGTTGGAGCCGTTGCTGGCTGAGCAGCCGGCTTCGCTGATCATTGCCAATCGCACCGTGGAAAAAGCGGAATTGCTCGCCGAGCTGTTCGACGATCTCGGCCCGGTGTCCGCCAGCGGTTTCGACTGGCTGCGTGAACCGGTGGACCTGATCATTAATGCCACGTCCGCCAGCCTGTCAGGCGATGTACCGCCGATTGCCGGCAGCCTGATCGAACCCGGAAAGACTTTTTGCTACGACATGATGTACGGCAAAGAGCCTACGGCTTTCTGCCGCTGGGCCAGTGAGCAGGGCGCGGCGGTGGCAATGGATGGCCTGGGGATGCTGGTGGAACAGGCCGCGGAAGCGTTCTTCCTGTGGCGCGGCGTTCGACCGGACTCCGCGCCGGTGCTGGCTGAATTGCGTAGCCAACTGGCCTGACGCAATCCAAATGTGGGAGCGGGCTTGCTCGCGAATGCGGTGGATCAGTCGATACATACGGCGACTGTCACACCGCATTCGCGAGCAAGCCCGCTCCCACAGCTTCAACCGCATTCAGTCTTCGAAATGGATGGGGCATTGGTCGGCCCCTTCCAATTTCTTCAATTCCTCCACCACCTGTGGCCGGGCCTTGCGCAACGCCAGGCTGCGCCCCACTCCATTCAATCGGCGCGCCTCCTGGTGCAGCATCTCCACCCCGGAATAGTCGATGAAGTTGATCTGCTGCGCCTCGATCACCACCCGCTGGCCGTGCAGGCTTTGCAGCCGCACCTGCAGGTAATGGCTGGCGCCGAAAAAGATCGACCCGCCGACCCGCAGCACATCGTCCTCTCCGTCACGCCATTGCTGGACCCGCGGCTGTGAGGTGCGCTTGAGGTAGAAAAACAGCGACGCCAGCACACCGGCGTAAATGGCCGTTTGCAACTCCAGCAACAGCGTGGCGATGCAGGTCAGGCTCATCACCACGAACTCTGCGCGGCTGACCCGGAACAGCGCCCGAATACCACGATGGTCGACCAACCCCCAGCAAATCAGCAGGATGCTGGCGGCCATGCTCGGGATCGGGATATGCGCGATCAATGCCGCACCGAACAGCGCGAACAACGCCACCCACAATGCGGAAAACACCCCCGCCAGCGGCGAACAGGCGCCTGCCTCATAACTCAGGCCCGACCGTGTGAAGGAACCCGCCGACAAGTACCCGGAGAAAAATCCGCCGACAATGTTGGATAAACCCTGGGCGCGAACTTCCTGATTTGCATCGAGCAACTGTTGGGAGCGGGCCGACAGTGAGCGCGCAATCGACAGGCTGGTCACCAGCCCCAGCATGCCCACCGCCACGGCACTCGGCAGCAGGCGCAGGACCATGTCCAGGTCCATCGGCAGCGGGCTGAACGGTGGCAGCTTGCCGACAAATGAACTGACCCGCGCCACCTCCCCGAACATCGTCGGCCACAGCCACGGGATGAGGCTGCCCAGGGCCAGCGCGATCAACAGGGTTGGCCAGCGCGGTACCCAGAGTTTCAGCAGCACCCCCACCAGCAAGGTGCCGAGCCCGAGCACCAGTGAAGGACGATTCCACTCCCCGGCATGGTTGATCAGCGCCAGCAGACTGTTGATCGCCGTGGCCTGGCTGGGCAGGTCCAGCCCCAGCAGGTTGGGCAGTTGGCCCAGGGCGATCACCACCGCAGCGCCGAGGGTGAAGCCGAGCACCACTGAATGCGAGACGAAATTCACCAGGGCGCCGAAGCGCAGCATGCCCAACAGCCATTGGAAGACGCCGGCCAGGAATGTCAGCAACAGGATGAGTGTGATGTAGTCCTGGGAGCCGGGCACGGCCAACGGGCTGACGCTGGCGTACAGCACGATAGAGATGGCTGCCGTGGGGCCGCAGATCAGGTGCCAGGAAGAACCCCACAAGCAGGCGATCAATACCGGGATGATCGCGGCGTACAGACCATACTCCGGTGGGAGACCGGCGATCAGCGCGTAGGCAATGGACTGGGGTAATGCCAGGACTGCACCGCTCAGGCCAACGATTGCATCTCGCCCGACGCTGGCGCGGGTTTGGCGCGGGAGCCAGCTGAGGAAGGGGAAGAGTGTATGGCGGTTGGGCCAGGGCATTGGAAACTCGGTTGAAGAGGTTTGAATCAGAGTATCAGGCTCATGATGATCGTTCCCACGCTCTGCGTGGGAATGCCGTCCTGGACGCTCTGCGTCCGCTCTTGAGTCGTGACGCGCAGCGTCACCGGATGCGTTCCCACGCAGAGCGTGGGAACGATCAGTGCATCAGAGTTTGGCTTTTACAGCGGCCAGTGCATCCTGGCCGTCCACGGTTTTAACCCCGTCCAGCCACTTGTCCAGCACCGCCGGGTTCGCCTTGATCCACGCCTTCGCCGCGTCCGCATTACTGACCTTCTTGTTCACCACCTCAGCCATGATGGCGTTCTCCATCTCCTGGGTGAAACTCAGGTTGGTCAGCAATTTCCCCACATTCGCGCACGCCTGTGCATAGCCCTTGCGGGTCAACGTATACACGCTGCCGGTGTCACCAAAGTACTTCTCCCCACCCTTGAGGTAATGCATCTTCAACTGCACGTTCATCGGGTGCGGCGTCCAGCCGAGGAAGGTCACGAACTTCTGCTTTTTCACCGCCCGGGACACTTCGGCCAGCATCGCCTGTTCACTGGACTCGATCAGCTTCCACTGGCCCAGGTCGAAGTCGTTTTTCTTGATGATTTCCTGCAACGAGAGATTCGCCGGCGCACCCGAACCGATGCCGTAGATCTTCTTGTCGAACTTGTCGGCAAACTTGTTCAGGTCGGCAAAGTCATGCACCCCGGCGTCCCAGACATAGTCCGGCACGGCCAGGGTGAACTCGGTGCCGTCAAGGTTCTTCGCCAGTTGCACCACATCGCCATTGGCCACGAACTTGTCGTAGAAGCCTTGCTGCGCCGGCATCCAGTTACCCAGGAACACATCCACCTGGCCGTCCTTGAGCCCGCCAAAGGTGATCGGCACCGCAAGGGTATCAACCTTGGCCTTGTAGCCCATGCCGTTCAACAGGAAACCGGTAATGGCATTGGTGGCGGCGATATCGCTCCAGCCCGGATCGGCCATCTTCACGGTGTCGCAGCTGGTGTCCGCGTAGACGCCGGCACTGCTCAATGCCAGCAGCGCAACGCTCAACACGGTGGATAACTTTTGCATGGCCTTCCCCTCAGTTTTATTGGTTTTGGCAGGGTTGTGGAAAACGTGCCTTGCGCTCCAGATCGTCGAGGTCGATGTGGTTGCGCATGTATTGCTGACTGGCGTCTACCAGTGGCTGGTGGTCCCAGCTCTTCAGCTTGCCCTGGGTCAGCGCCTCGAACACCAGGCGGCGACGGCGTTGGCTGGCGAGCACCTGCTGGTGGATCGCAGGGATGTCCCATTTGGCCCGCGCTTCATGCAAAAACGCCTCGAACAGTGGCCGGTGTTCCGGTGACTGGCTGAGGTCCTCCCGCTCGTGCGGGTCGTTGTGCACATCGAACAATAGGCAAGGATCGTCCTCGCTGTAGATGAACTTGTAGGCGCCACGGCGAATCATCATCAGCGGGCTGATGGTGCCCTCGGCCATGTACTCACCGAACACTTCGTCGTGCCCGCCCTGCCCTTGCAGGTGAGGCACCAGCGAGCGGCCGTCCAGCGCCAGCCTCGGGTCCAGCTCGCCGCCGGCCAGTTCCACCAGGGTAGGCAGCAGGTCGGCGGTGGACACGGCGGCGGTCACCCGGCCGGCCGCAAACTGCCCCGGCGCGCTGATCAGCAGCGGCACCCGGGCGGCCATTTCAAACCAGTGCATTTTGTACCAGAGCCCGCGTTCGCCGAGCATGTCGCCGTGGTCGCCGGAGAAGATGATGATGGTGTCGTCGGCCAGGCCCGTGTCTTCCAGGGTTTGCAGGAGCTTGCCGACGTTGCTGTCGATGTAGCTGCACGCGCCGAAGTAAGCGCGGCGTGCATCGCGGATCTTGTTCAGCGGCAGCGGCTTGTCCCACAGGTCATAGACCTTGAGCAGGCGCTGGGAGTGAGGGTCGAGGTCAGCCTGTGGCGGTGTTGCAGGCAGCGGAATGTCGTTGTCGTCGTACAGGTCCCAGAACGGTTTGGGAATGGTGTAAGGGTCGTGTGGGTGAGTCATCGACACGGTCAGGCAGAACGGCTGGTCGCCATCCTCGCGGATATGGTCGAACAGGTACTGCTGGGCCTTGAACACCACCTCTTCGTCGAAATCCAGCTGGTTGGTGCGCACGCACGGCCCGGCCTGCAGCACCGACGCCATGTTGTGGTACCAGGAGGGGCGCACGTCCGGCTCATCCCAGTTCACGGCCCAGCCATAGTCGGCCGGGTAGATGTCACTGGTCAGGCGTTCTTCATAGCCGTGGAGCTGGTCGGGGCCGCAAAAATGCATCTTGCCCGACAGCGCGGTGCGGTAGCCGAGGCGGCGCAGGTAGTGGGCATAGGTCGGCACGTCGGCGGGGAAATCGGCCGCGTTGTCGTAGGCGCCGATCTTGCTCGGCAACTGCCCACTCACCAGGGTAAAGCGCGATGGCGCACACAGCGGACTGTTGCAGTAAGCGGCGTCGAACACCACGCCCTCAGCGGCGAGGCGACTCAAGTTTGGCAGTTTGATAGGCGAAGGACCGTAGAACGGAAGCATCGGCGCGGCCATTTGATCGGCCATGATAAAAAGAATGTTCTTGCGCTTCATGGTTTCGCGGCATTCCATAGTCGATGTTTATGCGAATGAGCATGCAGGCCATGGAAATTGTGGTAAAGCCCATGAGAAGCAATGTCTAGGATAAGCCCAGCTTATGTATGAATCCCTCGGTCACCTGTCACTCGACCTGCTGCGTGCCTTTGAATCCGCAGCGCGCCAACGCAGCTTTACGGCAGCGGCGATGGAGTTGGGCACCACCCAGCCGGCCATCAGCCAGCAGATCAAGCGCCTGGAAGAACAGCTGAAGGTGCGCCTGTTTGATCGCATCTACCGTGGCATCGAGCTGACCGACGCGGGCGCCTTGTTATTCGAGCAGGTACAGGCCGGTTTGCAGAGCATCAACCAGGGCCTGAGCGCGATTGCCGAGCAGGACCAGCATGAAGTCCTGCAGGTGGCGACCGACTTTGCCTTCGCCGCGTATTGGCTGATGCCACGCCTGCATCGTTTCCATGAAGCCAACCCGCAGGTGGACGTGAGCCTGGTCACCAGCGAGCGTAACCACGCCACGTTGCGCAGCGATATCGACGTAGCGGTGCTGTTCGGTGACGGCCGCTTCAAACAGGGCGACAGCCTGTGGCTGTTCAACGAGGAAGTGTTCCCGGTGTGCAGCCCGCAGCTACTCCAGGACCGAGTCGCGCCACTGTCGGTGCAGAGCCTGCTGGAGTTCCCCTTGCTGCACCTGCGCCAGCAAAACAACAACCAGTGGTTCGACTGGAGCGGGGTGTTTCGCGAACTGGGCATCACCACTGCGCCCACCCCGGGCCAACTGCGTTTCGACAATTACACGCTGTTGATCCAGGCCGCGATCGCGGGCCAGGGCGTGGCCATCGGCTGGCGTAACCTTGTGGATAACCTGCTGGAGCAAAAATGGCTGTGCCGGCCGATTGGCGACACGGTGATCTCGCGCTTCGGCTATTACGTGGTGCTGCCCCAGCGCAAACGCCGCAGCCAGTTGATCGAGCGTTTCGTCGACTGGCTGATGACCGAACAGGCCAGCAGCGCACAATCGCTGACCGGTCTGGCCCTGCCGTCCATTGCGGTCTAGGATTTGCCGATCAATGAGCCCGGAGCCTGTCATGCAACGTATCAAGGGCTACCACGCCCATATCTATTTCGACGCCAACACCATCGACCAGGCGCGCAAACTCTGCGAAGACGCCGCGCAATTGTTTCCGCTGCGCATGGGCCGCGTGCATGAACGCCCGGTGGGCCCGCACCCGGACTGGAGCTGCCAGCTGGCATTCGAACCTGAATACATCGGCGTCGTGCTGCCTTGGCTGGCCCTCAACCGCAACGGCCTGGTGGTGTTCCTGCACCCGACCACCGGTGATGACCTCAAGGACCACACCGAACACGCGATCTGGATGGGGGCGATGCGCACGCTGGATCTGTCAATATTTTAAGCCTTCAATTTCCCTATATATGGGACTGATATTTATATATTGAGACTTTGCCGGTCTTGGGTTTATATTCGCCTCATCCGCTCAGAACACTCAGGTGAAGCGATGCAGGCGCAATTGATCGCGCTCGATTGGGGAACCAGTTCCCTTCGTGCTTACAAGCTCGGCCCGGCAGGCGTCGTGATCGAACGGCGCACCTTGGCGTCGGGGATCATGCACCTGCCGACCGAAGCCCGGGAAATAGCCGGTGTTCGCTGCAGCAACGGGTTCGAGCTGGCATTCGACGCAGCCTGCGGTGACTGGCTCGACACCCAGCCCGACCTTCCCGTTATCGCCTGCGGCATGGTCGGCAGCGCCCAGGGTTGGAGCGAAGCGGCTTACCGCGACACCCCGGCCGACGTCTCTACCCTCGGCCAGGCGCTGCATGTGGTGCGCAGCCTGCGGGGCGCAGCGGTGCACATCGTGCCCGGCGTGATTCAACGCGGCGCGTTGCCCAATGTGATGCGCGGTGAAGAAACCCAGGTGCTCGGCGTGCTGCAAAGCCTGGCTGCCCATACCGGGCGCGACGTATTGATCGGCCTGCCGGGCAGCCATTCCAAGTGGGTGGAGGTGGTGGAAGGCTGCATCACTCACTTCGATACTTTCATGACCGGCGAGTTGTTCGCCGTGCTCAGTCAACACAGCATTCTGGGGCGCACCCAGCGCCCTTCCGAACAGTTTCAGGTGGCCGCTTTTGATCGCGGTGTTCAGGTTGCGCTGTCGGCAGACGGCCAAACGGGCCTGTTGTCGAACTTGTTCAGCGCACGCTCCCTGGGATTGACCGGCGAGCTGGCGCCTGACGAGCAACCGGACTATCTGTCCGGGCTGTTGATCGGCCACGAACTGACCGGCCTGTGCACTCGCAAGCCCAGCCAGCAGCGCGACATCGTCCTGGTCGGCACACCCCAACTCTGCACCCGCTACCAGCGTGCACTCCAACTCTGTGGCTTCCCCCACGTGACCCTGGCGCAGGAGGCTACCGAGCGTGGCCTTTGGCAGCTGGCCATGGCGGCGGGGCTGCTGCCTGCAACCTGACGAGAGGCCCGACATGCTCAAGCAAGCACTGACACACAACGGTTTGATCGCGATCCTGCGCGGCCTGCGACCGGAGGAGGCGCTGGCGATCGGCGAGGTGTTGTACACGGCGGGCTTCAGGGTGATCGAAGTGCCGCTGAACTCGCCGGATCCTTATTCCAGCATCCGCATCCTACGGGACAGCCTGCCCGCCGATTGCCTGATCGGCGCCGGCACGGTGCTGACCCCGGAACAGGTCGATCAAGTCAAAGCCGCCGGCGGCCAGGTGATCGTCATGCCCCATAGCGATGCCAAGGTGCTGCGGGCCGCCAAGGCCGCGGGCCTGTATCTGTCGCCGGGTGTGGCCACGCCCACCGAAGCGTTTGCCGCGCTGGCCGAAGGCGCCGACGTGCTGAAGCTGTTCCCGGCCGAGCAAATGGGCCCGGCGGTGGTCAAGGCCTGGCTCGCAGTACTGCCCGCCGGCACCGTGCTGCTGCCGGTGGGCGGCATCACCCCGGACAACATGCAGGTATTTTTCGACGCGGGCGTCAAAGGCTTCGGCCTGGGCTCCGGGTTATTCAAGCCGGGCATGAGCGTCGCCCAAGTGGCGAGCAACGCCCAGGCCTACGTCGCGGCCTGGCATGCCTTGGGCTGATCAGCGTTCTCCATCTACAAGAGAGATAAGAAGATGAAAATCACCAAACTGACCACCTTCATCGTCCCGCCGCGCTGGTGCTTCCTCAAGGTTGAAACCGACCAGGGCGTGACTGGTTGGGGCGAGCCCGTTGTCGAGGGCCGCGCCCATACCGTGGCTGCCGCGGTCGAAGAATTGTCCGACTACTTGATCGGCAAGGACCCACGCAATATCGAAGACATCTGGACCGTGCTCTATCGCGGCGGTTTCTACCGTGGCGGCGCGATCCATATGAGCGCTCTCGCCGGTATCGACCAGGCGCTGTGGGACATCAAGGGCAAGGCCCTCGGCGTGTCGGTCAGCGACCTGCTAGGTGGCCAGGTGCGCGACAAGATCCGCGTGTATTCATGGATTGGTGGCGACCGCCCGGCCGACACTGCCCGCGCCGCCAAGGAAGCCGTGGCCCGTGGTTTTACCGCGGTGAAAATGAACGGCACCGAAGAGCTGCAATTTCTCGACAGCTTCGAAAAAGTCGACCAGGCCCTGGCCAACGTCGCCGCCGTGCGGGATGCGGTCGGTCCGAACGTCGGCATCGGCGTCGACTTCCATGGCCGGGTGCACAAACCCATGGCCAAGGTGCTGATGAAGGAACTCGACCCCTACAAACTGATGTTTATCGAAGAGCCGGTGCTCAGCGAAAACTACGAAGCGCTCAAAGAGCTGGCGCCGCTCACCAGCACCCCGATTGCCCTCGGCGAGCGCCTGTTCTCGCGCTGGGACTTCAAGCGCGTGCTCAGCGAAGGCTACGTCGACATCATCCAGCCGGATGCTTCCCACGCCGGCGGTATCACCGAAACCCGCAAGATTGCCAACATGGCCGAAGCTTACGACGTGGCCCTTGCCCTGCACTGCCCGCTCGGCCCGATTGCCCTGGCAGCGTGCCTGCAGCTGGATGCGGTTTGCTACAACGCGTTCATCCAGGAACAGAGCCTGGGCATTCACTACAACGAGAGCAATGACCTGCTGGATTACGTGCGCGATCCGGGTGTTTTCGACTACGACCAGGGCTTTGTGAAAATCCCCAATGGGCCAGGCCTGGGCATCGAGATCAACGAGGAATACGTGATCGAACGCGCGGCCATCGGGCATCGCTGGCGCAATCCGATCTGGCGGCATGCCGACGGCAGCTTCGCGGAGTGGTAAACACCGCGAATTTGAGGTGAAAACCCGATCAATTTGGGAGCGGGCTTGCTCGCGAAGGCGGAGTGTCAGTCAACACATCCGCTGCAGGTAGACCGCTTTCGCGAGCAAGCCCGCTCCCACATTTGATTCGGTTTCTTCAGTAAGACCTGTCCTCAATAACCATAAGAAGAGGCAACCCCCATGCAATCCGAGTCCTTCACCGGGCAGGCTTCTTTAGTCACGCCCAGCCGAAAGCGTTTCTTCATCATGGTGCTGCTGTTCATCACCGTGGTGATCAACTACCTGGACCGCAGCAACCTGTCGATTGCCGCTCCGGCCCTGACCAGCGAGCTGGGGATCGACCCGGTGCATGTCGGGTTGATCTTCTCCGCGTTCGGCTGGACCTACGCGGCCATGCAGATTCCCGGCGGCTGGCTGGTGGACCGGGTGCCGCCGCGCATTCTCTACAGCGTCGCCCTGCTGCTGTGGTCGGTGGCCACGGTGATGCTCGGTTTCGCCGCCAGCTTCATCGCGCTGTTCGTATTGCGCATGGCGGTGGGCGCCCTGGAGGCCCCGGCCTACCCGATCAACAGCCGCGTGGTCACCACTTGGTTCCCCGAGCGTGAACGGGCCACGGCGATCGGCGTTTATACCTCCGGGCAATTTGTCGGGCTGGCGTTTCTCACGCCGGTGTTGGCCTGGCTGCAACACACTTTTGGCTGGCATATGGTGTTTGTCGCCACCGGCGGCGTGGGCATTGTGTGGGCGTTGATCTGGTACGCGGTGTACCGCGAGCCACGGGATTTCAAAGGCGCGAATGCGGCGGAAATCGAGCTGATCCGCGAAGGCGGCGGGTTGGTGGACATCCAGGCGCAGGCGGCCAAGGCACCGTTCAGCTGGGTCGACCTCGGCATCGTGTTGAGCAAGCGCAAGCTGTGGGGGATCTACCTGGGGCAGTTCTGCCTGAATTCCACGTTGTGGTTTTTCCTGACGTGGTTTCCCACCTACCTGGTGAAATATCGCGGCATGGACTTCATCAAGTCCGGCCTGCTGGCGTCGCTGCCGTTTCTGGCGGCGTTTGTCGGGGTGCTGTGTTCGGGGCTGTTTTCCGATTGGCTGATTCGCCGGGGAGCGTCCGTGGGGTTTGCGCGCAAGTTGCCGATCATTGGCGGGCTGTTGATTTCCACGGCGATCATCGGCGCCAACTTTGTTGATTCCACGGCGTGGGTGATTGCGTTTCTGGCGGTGGCATTTTTCGGCAATGGTCTGGCGTCGATCACCTGGTCATTGGTGTCGACCCTGGCGCCGGCAAGGCTGCTGGGGCTGACCGGAGGGGTGTTCAACTTCATCGGCAATCTGTCGGCGATTACCACGCCGATCGTGATTGGCTTTCTGGCGACAGGGGATTCGTTTGCACCGGCGATTACGTATATCGCGGTGCTGGCGTTGTTGGGTGCGTTGTCCTACATCTTGTTGGTCGGCAAGGTCGAGCGTATCGAGATTTAGGCGACTGCTGCGGCGAGGGGGCTTGCTGTGGCGAGGGAGCTCCCTCACCACAAAAGCAGTGCGGCTCTAGTACAGCGCGCCATCCAGAATCTGATAGACGATGCTGGTGCCAACGGCGATCAACACGATGTCCCCGCCCGAACGGCGCCATTCATAACCAGGGTATTGCGGCAGATGGCCCAGCGCCCGTGGGTCCAGACGCTCACCATAGTAGTTTGGCGGCAGACGCTGGCCGCGCACCAGGTGGATGCCGGGAGGCGGCGGCGCGCCACGGCGGAAGTCGCCATGGTTGTCGCGGATGACCTGTCTCACAGGACCAAAGTCCTGAGGCGGCCCGCCACGGTGGTTGTCCTGCGGCCCGCGATGGTCATCGCCACGTTGATCGTGCTGGCCCTGTGGGCCACCACGGTCAGGTCCGCCACCCTGATCATAGGGCGCAGCTTGGACCAGGGCGCTGGCGCCAAGCACCAGCACGCCTACACCTGCAATCAAACGTTTGGGGATTTTCATGGGGCTGTTTCCTCAGTACTGCACGAACAAAAAAGGGATTTCGAACCGGGTTCGAAATCCCTTGGTCTTGTTAGCTTAGGTGCTGATTTGCCAGCATGATTCCTCTGTATCAGGAACTTTACCTACCGCTTACGAGCCGCTTACTTACGGGCGTTGCGTACACCTTCCGACAGCGCCGAGCACAGGGTCAATACACCGTCGATGGCCTGTTGATCATTGCTGGCGTTGGCGATGTGGTCGATCAGTGCCGACCCCACCACCACACCGTCTGCCAAGCGGGCGATTGCAGCGGCCTGCTCCGGGGTGCGTATGCCGAAACCGATGCTGATCGGCAGGTCGGTATGCCGACGTAGACGGGTCACGGCCTCTTCGACGTGTTCCAGGGTCGCGGCGCCGGCACCGGTCACACCGGCCACCGAGACGTAGTACACAAACCCTGAGCTGCCGTTGAGCACGGTCGGCAGGCGCGCGTCGTCGGTGGTCGGCGTGGTCAGGCGGATAAAGTCGATACCGGCAGCCTGGGCCGGGTCGCACAGCTCGCCGTTATGTTCCGGCGGCATGTCGACCACGATCAGGCCGTCGACGCCGGCTTCTTTCGCATCGCTGATGAAGCGTGGCACGCCGTACATGTGGATCGGGTTGAAGTAGCCCATCAGCACCAGCGGCGTGTCGCTGTTGCCCTCGCGGAACTCGCGAACCATTTGCAGGGTTTTCGTGAGGTTCTGCTTGGCGGTCAGTGCGCGGATGTTGGCCAGTTGAATGGCCGGGCCATCGGCCATCGGGTCGGTGAACGGCATGCCCAGCTCGATTACATCGGCGCCGGCCGCCGGCAAGCCCTTGAGGATCGCCAGCGAGGTGTCATAACCCGGGTCACCGGCGGTGACGAAGGTCACCAGGGCGGCGCGGTTTTGTTCTTTCAGTTGCGCAAAACGTGTTTGCAGGCGGCTCATCAGTGTTTCTCCTGCTGGGACTGTTCCATGTGGTGCATCACGGTTTGCATGTCTTTGTCGCCACGGCCGGACAGGTTGACCACCATCAGGTGATCTTTCGGTAAGGTCGGCGCGCGCTTGAACACTTCGGCCAAGGCGTGGGCGCTTTCCAGTGCAGGAATAATCCCTTCCAGGCGGCAGCATTTGTGAAAGGCGTCGAGGGCTTCGTCGTCGGTCACCGAGGTGTACTGGACGCGGCCGATGTCGTGCAACCAGGCGTGTTCAGGGCCGATGCCCGGGTAGTCGAGGCCCGCGGAGATCGAGTGGGCGTCGATGATCTGGCCATCGTCGTCCTGCAACAGGAAGGTACGGTTGCCGTGGAGCACACCCGGTACGCCGCCGTTGAGGCTGGCCGCGTGTTTGCCGGTCTCGATGCCGTAGCCGGCCGCTTCAACGCCGATGATCTCGACGCTGGTGTCATCCAGGAACGGGTGGAACAGGCCCATGGCATTGGAACCGCCGCCGATGCACGCCACCAGGCTGTCGGGCAGACGGCCTTCCTGGGCCTGCAGTTGGGTACGGGTTTCCTTGCCGATCACGGCCTGGAAGTCGCGAACCATGGCTGGGTACGGGTGCGGACCGGCCACGGTGCCGATCAGGTAGAAGGTGCTGTCGACGTTGGTGACCCAGTCACGCAGCGCTTCGTTCATCGCGTCTTTCAGGGTGCCGGTACCGGCGACTACCGGGATCACTTCAGCGCCCAGCAGCTTCATGCGAAATACGTTGGCCTGCTGGCGCTCGATGTCGGTGGTGCCCATGTAGATCACGCATTGCAGGCCGAAACGCGCGGCGACGGTGGCCGTGGCCACACCGTGCATGCCGGCGCCGGTCTCGGCGATGATGCGTTTTTTACCCATGCGCCGCGCCAGCAGGATCTGGCCGATGCAGTTGTTGATCTTGTGGGCGCCGGTGTGGTTCAGCTCTTCGCGCTTGAGGTAGATCTTGGCGCCACCGCAGAACTCGGTCAGGCGCTCGGCGAAGTACAGCGGGCTTGGGCGTCCGACGTAGTCGCGCTGGAAGTAGGCCAGTTCTTCGTTGAAGGCCGGATCGATCTTGGCCGCTTCGTATTCGCGGGCCAGGTCAAGGATCAACGGCATCAGGGTTTCCGCCACGTAGCGGCCGCCGAACGAACCAAACAGGCCATTGGCATCCGGGCCGTTGCGTAAATCGGTCTGGGTCTGAGTCATGGGACGCTCCAGGTAGAAAATGTGTAAGAGGCAATGACGGTCACTCTACCCCTGACGCTTCCGCGTGAAAACCGATAAGATCGCCACAACCTGTCAGGAAAACTCACAGATGAGCCGAGACCTC
This sequence comes from Pseudomonas sp. 21615526, assembly GCF_013386245.1. Classification (NCBI taxonomy): domain Bacteria; kingdom Pseudomonadati; phylum Pseudomonadota; class Gammaproteobacteria; order Pseudomonadales; family Pseudomonadaceae; genus Pseudomonas; species Pseudomonas sp. 21615526. Next base: position 16,089 of record NZ_JACAOM010000007.1, read on the forward strand.
CCACCGCTGAATGCCTTGCGCGCTTTTGAGGCGACTGCGCGCCTGAACAGCGTTAGCCAGGCCGCTGAGCAACTGCACGTGACCCATGGTGCGGTCAGCCGGCAGCTGAAGGTGTTGGAAGAACACCTTGGTGTAAGCCTGTTCGCCAAGGACGGGCGCGGCCTCAAACTCACAGATTCCGGCATTCGCCTGCGAGATGCGAGTTTCGAGGCCTTCGAGCGACTGAGGGACACTTGCGCCGAGCTCACGCAAAGCAGTGCCGATGCGCCGTTTGTGCTCGGCTGCTCCGGCAGCCTGCTGGCGCGCTGGTTTATTCCGCGTCTGGGGCGCCTGAACGCCGAGTTGCCGGATTTGCGCCTGCATCTGTCGGCGGGTGAAGGCGATCTTGACCCGCGTCGCCCCGGCCTGGACGCGCTGCTGGTGTTCGCCGAACCCCCATGGCCGGCGGATATGCAGGTGTACGAATTGGCCAGCGAACGCATCGGCCCGGTCATGAGCCCGCGTTTTGCCCATTACGAGCGATTGCGCCAGGCGCCTCCCGAGGCGCTGCTGAATGAGGCCCTGTTGCACACTACCTCACGCCCGCAAGCCTGGCCCAGCTGGGCGCAGCACCATGGGATCGACGCTGGCGCGTTGAAGTACGGTCAGGGGTTTGAGCATTTGTATTATTTGCTGGAGGCGGCGGTGGCCGGGCTGGGGGTAGCAATTGCGCCTGAGCCGCTGGTGGCAGAGGACCTGCGAGCGGGTCGCCTGGTTGCGCCGTGGGGTTTCAGTGAAACCCCGGCGCAACTGGCGTTGTGGCTACCCAAGCGCGCCGCAGATGGGCGCGCCGGGCAACTGGCGCAGTGGCTCAAGGCTGAGCTTGCGCGCCAGGACGTTTAGTCGCCGCGTTTGCACAGCAAGTAGGCCGCCAGCAGACCCAGCGCGCCGACGGCAACACCGGCGGTAGTCCATGGATGCTCTTGCGCGTAGTCCCGTGTTGCAACACCGGTTTCGCGGATTTTGACTTTGCTTTCTTCGTAGGCATCGCTGATCAGGTGGCGGGAATGCTTGAGAGCGTTCTCGGCATTGCTTTTCAGGGCCTTCAGGGTTTTGCGCGACTCGTCAGACGCATCGTCCTTGAGGCTTTCCAAAGATTTGAGCAGGCTCGAAATCTCGGCTTCCATGCTTTCCAATGACGCTTTGCGTAAAGAGGTGTTGGCCATGTGGGCTCTCCTGGAGTGATTGAGTGGCGTGTGTTGTTTCCGACTGCGGCGGTTTCAGAAAGTGCAGTAAATCTGAACTTTCACATCGCAATAGCCGCCAGAAGCAGTACGAGAATTCACTGCTAGTCTTGATTAACGACCCCAGGAGAAAAACTTATGAGTGATCATCACACCTACAAGAAAGTCGAACTGGTGGGCTCTTCCGCGACCAGCATCGAGGAGGCCATCAACAATGCCCTGGCTGAAGCCAGCAAGAGCATCAAGCACTTGGAGTGGTTTGAAGTGACCGAAACCCGTGGCCACATCAAGGACGGCAAGGCTGCGCATTTCCAGGTCACCCTCAAGGTGGGGTTCCGAATTGCCAGTAGTTGATTGAGCCGGTTGAACTTGCGCGCTGGCCGATTGCCATAAACTCCGCTACAACCTTTAGGCACGTCGACGTGACGAGCGGCGACGTGCTTCCTTTCGATCAACCCAAGGAAGTGACGGATGAAGAACTTTTTGTTGGCGGTAGGTTTGTTGAGCATTGCGGGCACGGCCCTGGCGGCGGGCAAGCCTTGTGAAGAGCTGAAAAGCGAGATTGCGGCGAAAATCGACGCTAAAGGCGCTTCGGGCTACTCCCTGGAAATCGTGGACAAAGGTGCTGCACCTAGTGACCACACGGTTGTCGGCAGTTGTGAAGCCGGTACCAAGGAAATCGCCTACAAGCGCGGGTGATCCCGTGTTGCAGACGTAAAAAACCGACGCGAGTGCGTCGGTTTTTTTTTTGCCTGCGATCCCTCGCTCCGCGTGGGAATGAAGCCTGGGATGCTCTGCGTCCCGCCTCACTCCTGGATTCAGCCCTTCATGACCTGCGCCAGCAGCTCGTAGGAATGAATCCGGTCGGCATGCTCGTACAGGTCACAGGTGAAGATCAGCTCATCCGCGCCGGTCTGCTCCACCAGCACTTCCAGCTTGGCGCGGATCTTCTGCGGGCTGCCCACCATGGCCAGGCCGAGGAAACTGCCCACGGCGTCTTTCTCATGGGGCAGCCACAGGCCGTCCATGGTTTTGACCGGCGGGCGCTGCACCAGGCTTTGCCCACGCATCAGCGCGAGAATTCGCTGGTACACCGAGGTGGCCAGGTAGTCGGCTTGCTCATCGGTGTCGGCGGCCACCAGCGGGATGCCGAGCATCACATAGGGCTTGTCCAGCACAGCCGAAGGCTTGAAGTGGTTGCGATAGACGCGAATCGCTTCATGCATCAGGCGCGGTGCGAAATGCGAGGCAAAGGCGTAAGGCAAACCGCGCTCGCCTGCCAGTTGTGCACTGAACAGGCTTGAGCCCAGCAGCCACACAGGCACATTGGTGCCCGTGCCGGGTACGGCGATCACGCGCTGGTCCGGAGTGCGCGGGCCGAGGTAGGCCATCAGTTCAGCCACGTCTTCCGGGAAGTCATCGGCGCTGCCGGAGCGTTCACGACGCAGCGCGCGGGCGGTCATCTGGTCGGAGCCTGGTGCGCGGCCAAGGCCCAGGTCGATGCGGCCCGGGTACAGGCTTTCCAGGGTGCCGAACTGCTCGGCGATCACCAGCGGTGCGTGGTTGGGCAGCATCACGCCACCGGAACCGACACGGATCGTCGAGGTGCCGCCGGCCAGGTAACCCAGCAATACCGAGGTCGCCGAGCTGGCGATGCCGTCCATATTGTGGTGTTCGGCGACCCAGAAACGGTTGTAGCCGAATTTTTCCACGTGCTGGGCCAGGTCCAGGGAATTGCGCAGCGACTGCGCCGGGCTGCCGTTGGCGCGCACGGGCACGAGGTCGAGGGTCGAGAACTTTACGTCGGACAGCGATTTCATAAGCCTGCTTCTCCAATGGGGGCGCAGGCTTCTTAGACGAACCAAAACCTGCCGCTTCATGTGCATGTCCTATGCAATGAGGGCATATACCCGAGATTCAATAGCGATGGTGAAATTTCCTACTTAATCGCTAGGTTTCTCCGACAAGATGAACTTTGCCGTGGCGTCTATCCTCAGAACCCTTACTGACGCAAAACCACCGTTCGAGGAGACCGCTATGAGTATTGTTAAAAAAGCATCCGCGCATTGGGAAGGCGACCTGAAGACTGGCCTGGGTTCCATTTCCACCGAAACCGGCGTTCTGCGTGAAGCGCCTTACGGCTTCAAGGCCCGTTTCGAAGGTGGCAAGGGCACCAACCCTGAAGAACTGATCGGCGCAGCCCATGCCGGTTGTTTCTCCATGGCGTTTTCCATGATTCTCGGCGATGCCGGGCTCAAGGCCGACAGCATCGACACCCAGGCCGAAGTGACCCTGGACCAAGTGGACGGTGGCTTTGCGATTACTGCCGTGCACCTGACCCTCAAGGCGAAGATCCCGGGCGCCAGCCAGGCGCAGTTCGATGAGCTGAGCAAAAAGGCCAAGGAAGGATGCCCCGTGTCCAAGGTACTGAATGCAACCATTACCCTGGATGGCACGCTGGTTAGTTGATGCAACCCCCTTGCAGGGGTGAGCTTGCTCGCCCCTGCAGGTGCAAATGTGGTCGAATAGCCGATTGCAGACTCAGCGCACACCCGTGCGCGTGCATTCAGGGAGCTTCACACATGAAACGTATTGCCTTGGCGGTTATCTGCTGTGCACTGGCCACGTCGGCGCTGGCGGCGCCAAAAGATTGTGAAGAGCTCAGGAAGGAGATCGAGGTCAAAATCCAGGCGAATGCCGTTCCGTCCTACACCCTCGAAATCGTCACCAAGGAAGAAGCTGACAAGCACGACAGCGCCATGGTTGTCGGCAGCTGTGAGAATGGCACCAAAGCCATCGTCTACCAGAAGAACAACGACTGATCAGATGCAGTTGACGCTACGTTCTTCGGCCAGCAATTGACCCGCTTTGTTGTACAGCCGGATATTCGGGTTGTAGCCCAGTGAGCGCCCTTCCAGGCGATAGCGCTGGCCCGCCTCGAAACGGTCGTATTGCAGGGTCATGAAGCAGGTACGGTCAGTGGTTTGGCCAAACCCGCCGAAACTGCCGCCGGTAGGCACCTCGAAATCAAAACGTACCATCAGCTCATGGCTGCCAGGCGGCACCTGGAAGAAGCGCCCGTCGTTCAGGTTTTTCCCGTCCAGGCGTTGCGCCATTACCAGCTTGGCGCCGGGTGTCGGGGTAGCGAAGTCGACCCAGGCCTGGTGTGGATCAACCGGCGGTAGTGGCGTCGACGCACAGGCACTGAGAAAAATCGCGGCGACGGGAAGCAGTAGCTGACGCATGTTAAGCACTCAACTGTAGGAATGGTTTTTTGAACGGCTGCGTTCGGCAGCACGCTCCCTATGAGTATAAACACGCCACGCCATGGAAAAATTCCCCACAGGCGAGATAGTCTGGCGGGATGGTTACCGGCGAGAGGTTTTAATGGTCAGGCGTTTGCTTCCCGGCTTGATGCTGCTGTTGCTCAGTGGCTGTTCCAGCGTCAGTTATTACAGCCAACTGGCAGACGGCCAATGGCAATTGCTGCGTGCCCGGGAGCCAGTCTCCGCGGTCGTCGCCGACCCGTCCCGGCCACAGGTGCTGCGCGAGCACTTGGCGCAATCGCAGAAAGCCCGCACCTTCGCCAGCGAACACCTGCACCTGCCGGATAACCAGAGTTACCGGCTGTATGCCGATATCGGCCGTCCTTACGTGGTCTGGAACGTGTTCGCCACGCCTGAATTTTCCCTGTCCCCGCAAACCCACTGCTTCCCGATTGCCGGTTGCGTGGCCTATCGCGGCTACTACAACCAGGGCGCCGCACGCGGCCAGGCGGCTTTGTTGAAGCAGCAAGGGATGGATGTGTCGATTGGCGGCGTGGAGGCCTATTCCACCCTCGGCTGGTTCAACGACCCGATCATGAGTTCGATGATGAGCTGGGGGGACGAGCGCCTGGCCACGCTGATTTTTCATGAGCTGGCGCACCAGCGGTTTTATGTGAAGGACGACACCGAGTTCAACGAGTCGTACGCCACCTTCGTCGAGCAGGAAGGTACCCGGCAATGGCGCGCCGCCCAAGGCTTGCCGCCTGCCAGCGAGTCAGCGTTGAAACAGCGCGACCAGTTCACCCGGCTGGTGCTCGATACCCGCAAACGCCTGGAGCAGTTGTATGCGCAGCCGCTGACGGCAGATGCCATGCGCCAGGCCAAGGCCGCTGAATTCGAGCGCCTGCGCAGTGACTACCGGCACATGCGCGATAGCCAGTGGGGTGGCGACAAGCGTTATGACGCCTGGGTCAACCTGCCGATGAACAACGCAAGGTTGCTGCCGTTTGGGCTGTATGACCAGTGGGTGCCGGCGTTCGTCGCGTTGTTCCGGCAGGAAGGCGGGGATTGGCCGAAGTTCTTTGCGGCGGTGGAGAAGCTGGGCGGGTTGCCGGTGGATCAGCGCAAGGCGGCCCTGAGGGCGTTGGAGGGATCCGGGCAAGTGGTTGGCCGGTAGGGCCTCATCGCGGGCAAGCCCGGCTCCCACATTTGACTGAGTTGTCTTGGCCGACCGTGATCAAATGTGGGAGCTGGCTTGCCTGCGATAGCGCATTCAAGGCCGTTGCAAAAACGCCTGATGCAGCTCGGCCAACGTTTCGAAATGCCAGGTCGGCGCCTCGGCACTCAGCTCTTCACGGCTGCCAAACCCATAACCCACCGCCGCCGAATCCAGCCCATTGCTGCGGGCCCCGATCAGGTCGTGCTTGCGGTCGCCAATCATCAAGGTGCTGGCCGGGTCCAGGCTTTCTTGCGCCATCAGGTGGGCGATCAACTCGACCTTGTTGGTGCGCGTGCCGTCCAGCTCGCTGCCGTAGATCACCTTGAAGTGCTTGGCGAAATCAAAATGCCGGGCGATTTCCCGGGCAAATACCCAAGGCTTGGACGTGGCTACATACAGCTGACGGCCCTGGCCATTCAATTCCTCAAGCAGCGGCATCACGCCGTCGAACACGCGGTTTTCGTACAGGCCGGTGACCTTGAAGCGCTCGCGGTAGAAATTCACCGCCTCCCAGGCCTTGGCTTCGTCGAAGCCATAAAACTGCATGAACGCTTGCAGCAGCGGCGGGCCGATAAAGTGCTCAAGTTTGGTCAGGTCCGGCTCATCGATCCCCAGTTTGGCGAGGGCGTACTGGATCGAGCGGGTGATGCCTTCGCGCGGGTCGGTGAGGGTGCCATCGAGGTCGAACAAAACGGTCTGGTAATGCATGGGTGTCCTTGTCATTGGTCGACGCCTTCGGCCAGGTGCAGGTCTTTGAGCTTTACGTAGTTCGCGGCGCTGTAGGTGAAAAATGCCCGTTCCTTGTCAGTCAGCGGGCGGATTTGTTTAACCGGGCTGCCAACATACAAAAAACCGCTCTCAAGTTTCTTGCCCGGCGGCACCAGGCTGCCGGCGCCGATGATCACCTCGTCTTCCACCACGGCGCCGTCCATCACAATGCTGCCCATGCCGATCAGGATCCGGCTGCCTACCGTGCAGCCATGCAGCATGACCTTGTGGGCAATGGTCACATCGTCGCCGATCAGCAGCGGGAAACCATCAGGATTGAAGGGGCCTGCGTGGGTAATGTGCAGCACGCAGCCGTCCTGCACGCTGGTGCGCGCACCGATGCGGATGCGGTGCATGTCGCCGCGAATCACCGTCAGCGGCCATACCGAGCTGTCGGTGCCGATTTCGACGTCGCCGATCACCACCGCCGATGCATCGACGAAAGCCCCGGCGGCCAGGGCCGGCGTGTGATTCTGGTAGGTGCGAAGGGTCACGATAGGCTCTCTCTCTTCTGCTGATAGCTGCGGTGGGCGTTGATTGTAATTAAGATGGCCCCATCTTTGTTCTTACATGTTTCTTCAGCCAAGGTGCCAACCGTGAGCGCGAACAACCCTCTTCTGCAGTCCTACGACCTGCCGCCGTTCTCGGCGATCCGTGCCGAGCACGTGCAGCCGGCCATTGAACAGATCCTCGCCGACAACCGCGTCGCCATCGAAGGCATCCTGCAAAGCCAGGGTAAAAATCCGACCTGGGCCGGGCTGGTCCTGGCCATGGACGAACTCAATGACCGCCTGGGTGCCGCCTGGAGCCCGGTCAGCCACCTGAATGCCGTGTGCAACAGCGCCGAACTGCGGGAAGCCTACGAGGCGTGCCTGCCGGCACTGAGCGCCTACTCCACCGAGATGGGCCAGAACCGCGAGTTGTTCCAGGCCTTCGACGCCCTGGCCAACAGCCCGGAAGCCGCCGGCTTCGACGTGGCGCAAAAAACCATCCTGGAACACTCCCTGCGGGACTTCCGTCTGTCGGGTATCGATTTGCCGCCTGAGCAGCAAAAGCGTTATGCCGAAGTGCAGAGCAAGCTCTCCGAACTGGGCAGCAAGTTCTCCAACCAATTGCTCGATGCCACCCAGGCCTGGACCAAGCACGTCACTGACGAAGCAACCCTCGCCGGCCTGACCGATTCCTCCAAGGCGCAAATGGCTGCGGCTGCCCAGGCCAAGGGCCTCGACGGCTGGCTGATCACCCTGGAATTCCCGAGCTACTACGCGGTGATGACCTACGCCCACGACCGCGCCCTGCGTGAAGAAATCTACGCAGCCTACTGCACCCGCGCGTCGGACCAAGGCCCGAATGCCGGTCAGAATGATAATGGCCCGGTCATGGAACAGATCCTCGACCTGCGTCAGGAGCTGGCGCAACTGCTGGGCTTCGCCTCGTTCTCCGAGCTGAGCCTGGCCACCAAAATGGCCGAGTCCAGCGACCAGGTGCTGAGCTTCCTGCGGGACCTGGCCAAGCGCAGCAAGCCGTTTGCCACCCAGGACCTGCAACAGCTCAAGGCCTATGCCGCCGAACAAGGCTGCGCGGACCTGCAAAGCTGGGACAGCGGTTTCTACGGCGAAAAACTGCGTGAGCAGCGTTACAGCGTTTCCCAGGAAGCCCTGCGCGCCTACTTCCCGATCGACAAGGTACTCAGCGGCCTGTTCGCCATCGTGCAACGCCTGTATGGCATCGAGATCGCCGAGCAGAAAGGCTTCGACACCTGGCACCCGGATGTTCGCCTGTTCGAAATCAAGGAAAACGGCCAGCACGTCGGCCGCTTCTTTTTCGACCTGTACGCCCGCGCCAACAAGCGTGGGGGTGCCTGGATGGACGGCGCCCGTGACCGTCGCCGCACGGTTGATGGCGTGCTGCAAAGCCCGGTGGCCAACCTGGTGTGCAACTTCACCCCGGCCGACAGCGGCAAGCCTGCCCTGCTGACCCACAATGAAGTGACCACGCTGTTCCACGAATTCGGCCACGGCCTGCACCACCTGTTGACCCGTGTCGAGCACGCCGGCGTGTCCGGCATCAACGGCGTGGCCTGGGATGCGGTGGAGTTGCCGAGCCAGTTCATGGAAAACTGGTGCTGGGAGCCGGAAGGCCTGGCGCTGATTTCCGGTCACTATGAAACCGGTGAGCCGCTGCCACAGGACCTGCTGGAAAAAATGCTCGCGGCGAAGAACTTCCAGTCCGGCCTGATGATGGTTCGCCAGTTGGAGTTCTCGCTGTTCGACTTTGAGCTGCACGCTACCCACGGCGATGGCCGCAGCGTGCTGCAGGTGCTTGAAGGTGTGCGTGATGAGGTGTCGGTGATGCGTCCGCCCGCCTACAACCGCTTCCCCAACAGCTTCGCGCATATCTTCGCTGGCGGTTACGCTGCGGGTTACTACAGCTACAAGTGGGCGGAAGTGCTGTCGGCCGATGCCTTCTCCAAGTTCGAAGAAGATGGCGTGCTCAATGCCGAGACTGGCCGGGCGTTCCGCGAGGCGATCCTGGCCCGTGGCGGTTCCCAGGCACCGATGGTGCTGTTCGTCGATTTCCGCGGACGTGCGCCGTCGATTGACGCACTCTTGCGCCACAGCGGCCTGAGTGAGGACGCGGCAGCATGAGTGAAGCACCTGTGAAAACCAAAAAACGCTTTATCGCCGGGGCAGTCTGCCCGGCGTGCAGCGAGCCGGACAAGTTGATGATGTGGAGCGAGGACGATGTTCCGCACCGCGAATGCGTGGCTTGCGGCTATTCCGACACGCTGAATGAACAAGGTCTGTCAGTGCCCAAGGAATTGGGTACGCGGGTCAATACGTCGGCGTTGAAAGCACCGGACCCCAAGGTGCAAGCGGTGCAGTTCTTCCCTAATCCGAAGCTGAAGAAAGACTGATCGTGAAGCGCTCCCTGGGTTGATGGCTCAGGGAGCGACCACCCAGGCGGTTTTTTCCTCGGCCGGGTCTTTGGCGTTGTCCGCGGTATTCAGCCAGCTTTTCATCGAGCACAGTGCAAAGGCGCTGGTGCTGCATTCGCCGTTGGCCAGTGCGGTGCGTAACTTGTCGACATCGGCCCTCATCATGTAGCGAACGCCGTCCTTGAAGCCGCTACTGGCGCCAAAGCCGCCCAAGGTCATTTCGTTCAGCGCATCTTCCTTGCTCCATCCCTGAATCACCACCCGATACATCGCCGCCACCAGGCCGGTGCGGTCGGAGCCGTGTTTGCAGTGCATCAGCACCGGGCCGTTGGCTTCGGCATCCTGAATCGCACGCAACGCTGCGAGCACATCGGCGTCATCGACATGGTTGGTGCGATAGGACAATTGCACCTGGTTGATACCGGGTGATTTCAGCCACTTGGCATCGGACTCGGGCAGAAAGTTGATCACCGTACCGATCTTGAGCTTTTCCAATACAGGAACAGCACCGCTATCCGGCAGCGCGCTGCGATAGAGCGTGGGCGTCATCTGATACAGGTTGTATTGATTGCCCACCGGCTGGGCCCATTCCAACGAACGAATGGGCGTGAGCTCTTCGGCCTGGGACGGTGCGGTGGTGAACAGCGCCATGAACACGAGGCTGACGGCAGGCAGCAATTGATTCTTGAACATGCGCGATGTAACCGAATAGGGAAGGGGCTGATGGGGCCCAGATTCGCCTACAGGGGGTCAATGCCGTGTGAGGTACTCGTCAAAGAATCGTGAATAAGCCGGCTCCGGGCAGATTTTTTCGCGCTGAAACGATTTTCCCCAATCCTTAGCCTGCTATCCTTTGTAACTATTGATTGCTGCTGTGTTCTATCCCCTTGGGTCCTTTGGATCCCATTTACTGCCAAAACTATAAGTCGTTCCTCGAAGCGGCTGATAAATCCGTGACCACATGATGAGGTGCCACCATGTCTGATCAAGATCAAGACAACCCCCGGCGTGAGTTTTTACGCAAATCCTTGACCTTGATCCCCGTGGTCACTGTCGCCAGCACGGGCCTGGGCGGTTCGATGCTGATGGCGGTTCCCGAACCGGCTCAAGCCAGCCCGGAGAAGGCGCCCGTCAGCAGCAAGGCCTATGAGCCGAGCTATTTCACTGCCGAGGAATGGGCCTTTATCAACGCGGCCGTTGCGCGCCTGATCCCGGCGGACGACCAGGGCCCAGGCGCCCTGGAAGCCGGTGCGCCGGAATATATCGACCGTCAGATGAACACGCCGTACGCGGCTGGCGCCCTGTGGTTCATGCAAGGCCCGTTCAATGCCGACGCGCCGCCTGAAATGGGCTGGCAGAGCAAATTGGTGCCCAAGGAGATCTATCGCCTGGGCATTGCTGCCACGGATGCCTGGTCGAAAGCGATGAACGGTAAGCTATTTGCCGAGCAAGACAGCGCTACCCAGGAAAAGTTGTTGCAGCGCCTGGAGGCCGGCGACGCGCAATTCGACAGCGTCCCGCCGAAGATTTTCTTCAATCTGTTGCTGCAAAACACCAAGGAAGGGTTCTTTTGCGACCCGGTCCACGGTGGCAACAAAGGCATGGTCGGCTGGACCATGATCGGCTTCCCCGGCGCCCGCGCCGATTTCATGGATTGGGTTGAACGCAACGAGCAATACCCCTTCCCGGCTGTTTCGATCCGTGGCGAGAGGGCGTAAACGTGGCGACCATCATGAAGAAAGTGGATGCAGTGATTGTCGGCTTTGGCTGGACCGGCGCGATCATGGCCAAGGAGCTGACGGAAGCTGGCCTCAACGTGGTAGCGCTGGAGCGCGGCCCGATGCAGGACACCTACCCGGACGGCAACTATCCCCAGGTCATCGACGAACTGACCTATAGCGTGCGTAAAAAGCTCTTCCAGGACATCTCCAAGGAAACCGTGACCATTCGCCATAGCGTGAATGACGTGGCGATGCCCAACCGCCAACTGGGCGCTTTCCTGCCTGGCAACGGTGTCGGCGGTGCAGGCCTGCACTGGTCCGGCGTGCACTTTCGGGTGGACCCGATCGAGTTGCGCATGCGTAGCCATTACGAAGAGCGCTACGGGAAAAACTTCATTCCCAAGGACATGACCATCCAGGATTTCGGCGTCAGCTATGAAGAGCTGGAGCCATTTTTCGACTATGCCGAGAAAGTCTTCGGCACCTCCGGGCAAGCCTGGACGGTGAAAGGCCAGTTGGTGGGCGAAGGCAAGGGCGGCAACCCTTACGCACCGGATCGCTCCAATCACTTCCCGCTGGAATCGCAGAAGAACACCGTCTCTGCACAGCTGTTCCAGAAGGCCGCCACGGCCGTGGGGTACAAGCCCTACAACCTGCCTTCCGCGAATACATCGGGGCCGTACACCAACCCTTACGGCGCCCAGATGGGCCCGTGCAACTTCTGCGGCTTCTGCAGCGGTTATGTCTGCTACATGTATTCCAAGGCTTCGCCGAACGTGAACATCCTGCCGGCCTTGCGCCAGGAACCCAAGTTCGAACTGCGGCCCAATTCCCACGTGCTGAAGGTCAATCTCGACAGCACCAGGAGCAAGGCGACCGGCGTGACGTATGTCGACGCCCAGGGGCGAGAATGCGAGCAGCCGGCGGACCTGGTGATCCTCGGTTCTTTCCAGTTCAACAACGTGCGCCTGATGCTGCTGTCGGGCATCGGCAAACCCTACGACCCGATCTCCGGTGAGGGCGTGGTGGGCCGCAACTTCGCCTACCAGAACATGGCCACCATCAAGGCGTTCTTCGACAAGGACGTGCACACCAACAACTTTATCGGTGCCGGCGGCAATGGCGTGGCGGTCGATGACTTCAACGCCGACAACTTCGACCATGGGCCTCACGGCTTTGTGGGCGGCTCGCCGATGTGGGTCAACCAGGCGGGCAGCCGGCCGATTGCGGGCACCTCCAACCCGCCGGGCACGCCGGCCTGGGGCAGCGCGTGGAAGCGCGCCACGGCTGATTACTACACCCATCAGGTGTCGATGGATGCCCATGGCGCCCACCAATCCTACCGTGGCAACTACCTCGACCTGGACCCGGTTTACCGCGATGCCTACGGCCTGCCGCTGCTGCGCATGACCTTCGACTGGCAGGAAAACGACATCAAGATGAACCGCTTCATGGTCGAAAAAATGAGCAAGATCGCCGAAGCGATGAACCCCAAGGCGATTGCCTTGCTGGGCAAAAAGGTGGGCGAGCACTTCAACACCGCGTCTTACCAGACCACCCACCTCAACGGTGGCGCGATCATGGGCACCGACCCGAAAACCAGTGCCTTGAACCGCTACCTGCAGTGCTGGGACGTACACAACGTGTTTGTCCCGGGCGCTTCCGCGTTCCCACAAGGCTTGGGCTACAACCCTACGGGCCTGGTGGCGGCATTGACCTACTGGTCGGCGCGGGCAATTCGCGAGCAGTACCTGAAAAACCCCGGCCCACTGGTTCAGGCATAAGGAGCGATGACCATGAAAGCATTTGTTATCGCGTCCCTGGCTTTGTTCAGCAGCTGCTCGGTGAGTGCGGCTGAAACCGATCTGGTCAAACAGGGTGAATACCTGGCGCGCGCCGGTGACTGCGTGGCCTGCCACACCGCCAAGGGCGGCAAACCGTTCGCCGGTGGCCTGCCGATGGAAACCCCGATCGGCACCATCTACTCCACCAACATCACCCCGGATAAAACCGGCCTGGGCGACTACAGCTTCGAAGACTTCGACCAGGCCGTGCGCCATGGCGTCGCCAAGAACGGTAGTACGCTTTACCCGGCGATGCCCTACCCGTCTTACGCGCGGGTCAGCGAAAGCGACATGCAGGCGCTGTACGCGTACTTCATGAAGGGCGTGGAGCCGGTGGCGCAGGTGAACAAGGACAGCGACATTCCCTGGCCGTTGAGCATGCGTTGGCCGTTGGCCGGGTGGCGCTGGATGTTCGCCCCCAAGGTTGAGGACTACCAGGCCCAGGCGGGCGCCGACCCGGTGATCAGCCGTGGCGCTTATCTGGTAGAGGGCCTTGGCCACTGCGGTGCCTGCCATACGCCACGGGCCCTGACCATGCAGGAAAAATCCCTGAGTGCGTCGGATGGCAGCGCTTTCCTGTCCGGCAGTGCGCCGCTGGAAGGCTGGATTGCCAAAAGCCTGCGGGGCGACCACAAGGACGGCCTGGGTAGCTGGAGCGAAGACCAACTGGTGCAATTCCTCAAGACCGGGCGCAGTGATCGCAGCGCGGTGTTTGGCGGCATGAGCGACGTTGTGGTCCACAGCATGCAGTACATGTCGGAAGAGGACCTGACGGCTATCGCCCGTTACCTCAAGACCCTGCCGGCGGTGGATCCCAAGGACCAGCCGCACCAGTACGACAAACAAGTCGCCGACGCGCTGTGGAAGGGCGATGACAGCAAGCCGGGTGCCTCGGTGTACATCGACAACTGCGCGGCGTGCCACCGTACCGACGGCCACGGCTACACCCGCGTGTTCCCGGCGCTGGCGGGCAACCCGGTATTGCAGACGGCGGATGCGACATCGCTGATCAACATCGTGTTGAACGGCGGCACGTTGCCGGCGACGCATACGGCACCTTCGACCTTCACCATGCCGGCGTTTGCCTGGCGGCTGTCGGATCAGGAAGTGGCGGATGTCGTCAGTTTCGTTCGGGACAGTTGGGGTAATAAGGGAGAGCCTGTAAAGGCTTCGCAAGTGAAAGACTTGCGAAAAGATGCAGTAACTACAGAAGCTGATCAAACTTCAGAGAAGTAGTGTCAGTTGCCAGGTTTATAGTTTTATATATAAGCCTGGCAACTAGCCGATTAATTATCGAGGGGCGCAGGTTTTTACAAAGCTATTCGCCATGTTCAGGAAGATGGTCTTGTCCTGTTCATCGAAGTCGCCGTCGTTATCCAGGTCGGTGGTGGAGGAAGTGGTGTCGTAGTGCCCGTCCCTGTTGGAGGAAGAGGCATACATGGCGTAGGACAGTTTACCGTCGGTAAAGCGCTCCATTAATACTTCCGGGCTGTTATCTTTTTCAAAGTCTTCGCATGTAAAGCGTAGTTCATCCTGAGACATAAATATCCTGTAGGTGGTAATGAGTTAAGTTGTGATCATAGCGATGTGTTAATAACTTTATCCATGTCACATATGTCGCGATTTATTTCTTGTTTGGTTACATGTAGGAAGGTGTCATTCCGTTCGTGCGAAGGTCGATGCTAGACCGCGCCGCCCAGTGGTGCTGGTGAAAAGCGATCTTCTCGAATACTGTATATGGATACAGTTTATGAGGTCTGACTATGAATGTCCCTTTGCCGCCTCGCGGGCGCGGCACGGCCACCAACCTGCACAACCGTTTTGCGCCCACCGTCAGCGTGGCGGAAGACGACGGTTGGTATCAGGAAGTGCCACAGACCCAGGGCACCGAAGTCCGTATCGAAACCGCGAAAACCATCATTACCCGCAACAGCTCGCCGGATATCCCGTTTGACCGGGCGATCAACCCGTATCGCGGCTGCGAGCATGGTTGTATCTACTGCTATGCGCGGCCCAGTCACGCGTATTGGGACCTGTCGCCGGGGCTGGACTTCGAAACCAAGCTGATCGCCAAGACCAACGCCGCCGACGTGCTTGAGCAGCAACTGTCGAAACCGGGCTACACCTGCGCGCCGATCAACCTGGGCTCCAACACCGACCCGTACCAGCCCATCGAGCGCGAGTACAAGATCACCCGGCAAACCCTCGAAGTGCTGCTGCGCTACCGTCATCCGGTGACGATCATTACCAAGGGCTCGCTGATCCTGCGGGACCTCGACCTGCTGACCGAGCTGGCGCAGCAGCGGCTGGTGGCGGTGATGATCAGCCTCACCAGCCTGGACGATGAACTCAAGCGCATCCTCGAACCGCGCACGGCTGCGCCCAAGGCCCGGCTGCGGGCGATCCGGGTGATGCGTGAGGCGGGGATCCCGGTGGGCGTGCTGTGTTCGCCGATGATCCCGATGATCAACGACAGCGAGCTGGAAAGCCTGCTGGCCGAAGCTCATGCCGTGGGGGCACAGAGCGCGGCGTACATGATGCTGCGTTTGCCTCTGGAGGTGGCGCCGCTGTTTGAGGAATGGCTGGCGGCCCATTACCCGCAGCGCGCGGCCCATGTGATGAGCCTGGTGCGGCAGGTGCGCGGCGGTGAGGTCTACGACAGCCGCTTCGGTGTACGCATGCGTGGCGAAGGGCCGTTTGCCGATTTGCTGGCGCAACGTTTCGCCAAGGCGATCAAACGATTGGGGCTCAACCGGCGGGAAGGGTTTAATCTGGATTGCACGGCGTTTTGTCCGCCGGGCAGACAGATGGCATTATTGTAAACTGCTGGAAAAGCGTACTTTTCTGTAGGAATAGTCGCGTTTTGATATCACTGAAAGCCCCGATCTAGAGCGGCTCATTCAGTTTGAGTTAAGTTTCGGCGGGTACCTTGTTCATCGAGTGACTAATGAGTCGGCGCTTCAGTTTGGGCGCCGGCCGCACTGGAAAACTCCCCTGCTCCAACCAAGAGGATGAATTATGAGTGACAAGGATAAACAGCCGTTGGCTGCGTCGGCTTCAGCCCCTCACGAGGCGGAATCCGCCGATGCAGCGCTGCAGCACATCGTTGAAGGCTTTTTGCATTTCCATAACGAGATCTTCCCCCAGCAGGAAGAGCTCTTCAAAAAACTCGCCACGGCCCAGAGCCCGCGGGCGATGTTCATTACCTGCGCCGACTCGCGCATCGTTCCCGAGCTGATCACCCATAGCTCCCCTGGGGATTTGTTCGTGACCCGTAACGTCGGTAACGTCGTGCCGCCTTATGGGCAGATGAACGGCGGTGTTTCAACGGCTATCGAGTACGCGGTACTGGCCCTTGGTGTGCAGCACATCATCATTTGCGGCCACTCCGACTGCGGCGCCATGCGCGCGGTGCTCAACCCCCAAAGCCTGGAAAAAATGCCCACGGTAAAGGCCTGGCTGCGCCACGCCGAGGTTGCCAAGACCATGGTCCAGGACAACTGCGATTGCGCCAACGAACACGAAAGCATGCACGTGCTGACCGAAGAAAACGTGATCGCCCAACTGCAGCACCTGCGCACTCATCCCTCCGTGGCCTCGCGCATGGCCAACGGGCATTTGTTTATCCATGGCTGGGTCTACGACATCGAGACCAGCGAAATCAGGGCCTACGATGCGGATCAGGCAGCGTTCCTGCCCTTGAACGGTACCCAGCCGATTCCATCCGCGACGCCTAAAGCGCGCTTCTAAAACAATCCCCTGTCGGGTAACGCGATGGCTGCCATTCGAGCAGCCAGGCCTTGCCACGCCCGGCGAATGCCTCGGGAGAGTCATCATGCGTGCTGCTCAATTGAAAGCTGTGCTGCCACGGGAGCTGCTGGCTTCCGTGGTTGTGTTTCTGGTCGCCCTGCCGCTGTGCATGGGGATCGCCATCGCGTCCGGAATGCCTCCGGCCAAAGGCTTGATCACCGGGATCATCGGTGGCCTGGTGGTCGGTTGGCTGGCGGGGTCGCCGTTGCAAGTCAGCGGTCCGGCGGCAGGTTTGGCGGTGTTGGTGTTTGAACTGGTTCGCCAGCATGGCATGGCCATGCTCGGGCCGATCCTGTTGCTGGCGGGCTTCCTGCAATTGGTGGCCGGGCGTTTGCGCCTGGGCTGCTGGTTCCGCGTGACTGCGCCTGCAGTGGTGTACGGGATGCTGGCGGGGATCGGGGTGCTGATTGTCCTGTCGCAAGTACACGTGATGCTCGACGGTGTGCCAAAGCCCTCGGGGCTGGATAACCTCGCCGGCTTCCCTGCGGCACTGATCCAGGCGATCCCCACATTGGGCGGCGGGCTCGGCTGGCAGGCCGGTTTGCTCGGGCTGTCGACGATTATGGTGATGTGGCTGTGGGACAAGTTCCGCCCGCAAAAGCTGCGCTTCGTCCCCGGCGCCCTGCTCGGCGTGGGTTTGGCGACAGTCACCAGCCTGGTGCTGGCGTTGCAGGTCAAGCGGGTGGAGGTGCCGGAAAACCTCGCGGATGCCATCGATTGGCTGCGCCCCAGCGACCTGCTGAACCTGGCGGATCCCAATCTGTTGATCGCGGCCTTCGCCGTGGCATTTATCGCCAGCGCTGAAACGCTGCTTTCGGCGGCGGCAGTCGACCGTATGCACAGTGGCCAGCGTTCCGACTTCGACAAGGAATTGTCGGCACAAGGTGTGGGCAACATGCTGTGTGGCCTGGTCGGCGCCCTGCCGATGACCGGTGTGATCGTGCGCAGTTCGGCCAACGTCCAGGCCGGCGCTACCACGCGTTTGTCGGCGATGTTCCACGGCTTGTGGCTGCTGGCGTTCGTGCTGTTGCTGTCCAGTGTGCTGCAAAGCATTCCGGTGGCAAGCCTGGCGGGTGTGCTGGTGTACACCGGGATCAAGCTCGTGGACATGAAGGCGTTTCGTGGCCTGGCGCGCTACGGGCGAATGCCGATGTTTACCTACGCGGCGACGGCGCTGGCGATCATCTTTACCGACCTGCTGACGGGTGTGTTGGTGGGCTTCGGGTTGACGCTGGTGAAGCTGGCGTTCAAGGCCTCACGCTTGAAGATAAGCCTGATCGACCTGCCGCAGGAGGGCGAGATGGAGCTGCGATTGACGGGGGCCGGGACCTTTCTCAAGGTGCCTGCATTGACCCAGGTGCTGTCGACGGTACCCGCCGGGACCACCTTGCATGTGCCGCTCAGTAACCTGAGTTATATCGACCACTCCTGCCTTGAGCTATTGGAGGAATGGGGTCGGGCCAATGCGGCCAAGGGCTCGAAGCTGATGATCGAGGCGCGGGGGTTGAAGCGCAGGTTGGAAGGACGGGTAAGAACGACGACCGGAATAGGCTCGGCGCCGTCTGTTGGCTGACGAAATCGGATCAAAATGTGGGAGCGGGCTTGCTCGCGAAGGCGCAGTGTCAGTCACTGAATGTGTTTCTGATACACCGCTTTCGCGAGCAAGCCCGCTCCCACATTGGATCTTTGCAAGCCGGCAAATCTAAGCTGGCTGGTCCAGCTCAAGACCCACGCCCAACTGCCGCGACAGGCACGGCCAGCGCTTCCAAGCCGCTTCCGTGTCCGGGCTCTTGAGCTTGTCGCGGTAGGCTTCGACCGACTCCAGCGCAAAACTCTCCTCGTTAAGCATCTCATCCACCGCGTGGTGCACCGCCTCATCCAGCTGATTGGCAAACGCCTCGCCGATCAATTGGTGGGCAATCACGTTCGCCACAGTGGTATCCAGCGGAATCAACGGCTGGCCGAAGTGCTTGATATACAGATCGTTGACCTCTTCCACCAGGCGATGCGCCAGGTAAGCCTCATCCAGCAAACCGTCCAGGCCTTCATGCCCGGCCAGGATCGCCGGCGGCTGCAGGAAGAAATGCTCGGCGATTTTCAGCACCGGTTTGATCTGGCTTTCAATACCGGCTTCGCGGGCGACATCGTTGGCCGCGTCCAGCAGATCGGGGACCTGGTCGATGTAGGCGCTTACAAAACGCGTCATCACGCCCTTGGCGTCGACGTCAGGCACGGAAATCGCCGGGTGCAGGTGCGGTAACTGAACTTCCAGCTGCTGAGCAAGCTGGCCAGTGCTGGATTCGTGTTGATGGGCACGGGAAATCTGCTCGCGCAATGCGGCGGTGTTCATGAAAGCTCC
This sequence comes from Pseudomonas sp. 21615526, assembly GCF_013386245.1. Lineage (NCBI taxonomy): Bacteria > Pseudomonadati > Pseudomonadota > Gammaproteobacteria > Pseudomonadales > Pseudomonadaceae > Pseudomonas > Pseudomonas sp. 21615526. The sequence goes on from NZ_JACAOM010000007.1 coordinate 35,237, forward strand.
AGTGATGCAGGCGTAGGAAATAGGGAGAGCATAAGGTAGCTCGTTTATACGAGAGCCTAAGACGCATTTGTCATAATTATTTCATGGTTATGCGCTGGCGTTATATCAAATTGCCATCGTTCGTCGGATAACGCGCGCCACCGGTCCTGTTGTGTGGTCCGTTTCCTCATTTTCGTTCATTTGCCCGATCACATTGCGGGGTGGCGGTCGCTGTCTATACTCGATTTTGTACGCAATTAGCTGATGACGCCCGACTGCATGAGCAGGCAAGGCCTGGCGGTTGTAAGCAGTATGGAAGCCGCTCCCTTGGCCGCAGGTGCAAACCGGCGGGATAACAAGAATGATAAGGGGAACCCGCAATGACGCGACATCCACATGTTTGGATGGGCCTCCTGTTGTGGTCAGTATTCGGCCAGGCGCAAGCCGCCTGGACAACGAATATGGCGCCAGGGGCCACTGAAGTCAGTCACGCCGTGTTTGACCTGCACATGACCATTTTCTGGATTTGTGTGGCGATTGGCATCGTCGTGTTTGGCGCGATGTTCTGGTCGATGATCGTTCACCGGCGCTCCACGGGACAGGTGGCAGCCAAGTTCCACGAGAGTACGACGGTGGAGATTCTCTGGACCGTGGTGCCCTTGCTGATCCTGGTGGCGATGGCCATTCCGGCCACCAAGACGCTGATCAACATCTACGACAGCACTGAGTCGGATATCGATATCCAGGTCACCGGCTACCAGTGGAAGTGGCATTACAAATACCTGGGCCAGGATGTCGAGTTCTTCAGCAACCTGGCCACGCCCGCCGAGCAGATCCATAACCAGGCCGTCAAAGGCGAGCATTACCTGTTGGAAGTCGACCAGCCGCTGGTGCTGCCGGTGGGCGCCAAGGTGCGTTTCCTGGTGACCGCTGCGGACGTGATTCACTCCTGGTGGGTGCCGGCGTTTGCGGTGAAGCGTGATGCGATTCCCGGCTTCGTCAACGAGGCCTGGACCCGCATCGAAAAGCCCGGCATCTATCGCGGCCAGTGCGCTGAACTGTGCGGCAAGGACCACGGCTTCATGCCCATCGTGGTGGAGGTCAAATCCAAGGCCGACTACGACACCTGGCTCGGCGAGCGTAAGGAAGAGGCCGCCAAGCTCAAGGAGCTGACCTCCAAGGAATGGACCCTGGATGAGCTGGTGGCTCGTGGCGACAAGATCTACCACACCACCTGCGTCGCCTGTCACCAGGCCGAAGGCCAGGGCCTGCCGCCGATGTTCCCGGCGCTCAAGGGCTCACCTATTGCCACCGGGCCCAAGGAAGACCACCTGCACCGCGTGTACTTCGGCAAGCCCGGCACCGCCATGGCGGCGTTCGGCAAGCAACTGTCGGAAGTCGATATCGCGGCGGTCGTGACCTATGAACGTAACGCCTGGGGCAACAACAAAGGCGACATGGTCACGCCTAAAGACGTGCTGGCTCTGAAACAGGCGGAAAGCAAATGACTTCCTTCATTGCATATTCCCTGAACCGTCCCGCCCACTCGTTCGCAGGAGAAAGGCCATGAGCGCTGTGATCGATGACCACGGTCATGCCGGTGACCACGCTCACGGCCCCGCCAAGGGCCTGATGCGTTGGGTACTGACCACCAACCACAAAGACATCGGCACGATGTACCTGTGGTTCAGCTTCTGCATGTTCCTGCTTGGTGGCTCGTTTGCCATGGTGATCCGTGCCGAGCTGTTCCAGCCGGGTTTGCAGATCGTCGAGCCGGCGTTCTTCAATCAGATGACCACCATGCACGGCCTGGTGATGGTGTTCGGTGCGGTGATGCCAGCGTTTGTCGGCCTGGCCAACTGGATGATCCCGTTGATGATCGGCGCGCCCGACATGGCCCTGCCGCGCATGAACAACTTCAGTTTCTGGCTGTTGCCGGCGGCGTTCCTGATGCTGGTTTCCACCCTGTTCATGCCCGGCGGCGGGCCGAACTTCGGCTGGACCTTCTACGCCCCGCTCTCCACCACTTACGCGCCGGAAAGCGTGACGTTCTTCATCTTCGCCATCCACTTGATGGGCATCAGTTCGATCATGGGCGCGATCAACGTCATCGCCACCATCCTCAACCTGCGCGCCCCCGGCATGACGTTGATGAAAATGCCGCTGTTCGTCTGGACCTGGCTGATCACCGCGTTCCTGCTGATCGCGGTGATGCCGGTACTGGCGGGCTGCGTGACCATGATGCTGATGGACATCCACTTCGGCACCAGCTTCTTCAGTGCCGCCGGTGGTGGTGACCCCGTGCTGTTCCAGCATGTGTTCTGGTTCTTCGGCCACCCCGAGGTGTACATCATGATCCTGCCGGCGTTCGGTGCCGTCAGCTCGATCATCCCGACCTTCTCGCGCAAGCCGCTGTTCGGCTACACCTCGATGGTGTACGCCACGGCGAGCATCGCGTTCCTGTCGTTCATCGTGTGGGCGCACCACATGTTCGTGGTGGGCATCCCGCTGGTGGGCGAGCTGTTCTTCATGTACGCCACGCTGCTGATCGCGGTGCCCACGGGCGTGAAAGTGTTCAACTGGGTCAGCACCATGTGGCAAGGCTCGCTGACCTTCGAGACGCCGATGCTGTTCGCGGTGGCCTTCGTGATTCTGTTCACCATCGGCGGTTTCTCCGGGCTGATGCTGGCCATCGCCCCGGCGGACTTCCAGTACCACGACACCTACTTCGTGGTGGCGCACTTCCATTACGTACTGGTGCCTGGGGCGATCTTCGGGATCTTCGCCTCGGCCTACTACTGGCTGCCGAAATGGACCGGTCACATGTACGACGAAACCCTGGGCAAGCTGCACTTCTGGCTGTCGTTCGTGGGGATGAACATGGCGTTCTTCCCGATGCACTTCGTAGGGCTTGCCGGCATGCCGCGTCGGGTGCCGGACTACAACCTGCAGTTCGCCGACTTCAACATGGTCTCTTCCATCGGTGCCTTCACCTTTGGCGCGACGCAGATCTTCTTCCTGTTCATCGTCATCAAGTGCATCCGTGGCGGCCCGCCTGCGCCGGCCAAGCCGTGGGATGGCGCCGAAGGGCTGGAGTGGAGCATTCCTTCGCCCGCGCCGTACCACACCTTCACCACGCCACCGGAGGTCAAATGAACACCTCCCTATCCTGTGGGAGCTGGCTTGCCTGCGATGGCATCACTTCGGTGTACCTGAACGACCGAGTTGCCAGCATCGCAGGCAAGCCAGCTCCCACAGAAAGGCCATTCGCAGAACATTCATTCGCAGGTGGCCGCCATGCTTGAGTCCGTGCCTATCAAGCGCCTGGTCACGCGCCTGCTGATCCTGGTGGTGGCGATGTTCGCCTTCGGGTTTGCCCTGGTGCCGATCTACGACGTGATGTGCAAGGCGTTCGGCATCAATGGCAAGACCGCCGGGCAGTACGAAGGCGAGCAGGTGGTGGACCCGACGCGGCAGGTGCGGGTGCAGTTCCTGTCCACCAATGCCATCGATATGGTCTGGGAATTCCACTCCAAGGCCGACGAGGTGGTGGTCAATCCCGGCGCAGTCACCGAGATGCTGTTCGTGGCCTACAACCCCACCGACAAGCCGATGACCGCCCAGGCGGTGCCGAGCATTTCGCCGGCCGAGGCGGCGATGTACTTCCACAAGACCGAGTGTTTTTGCTTCACCCAGCAAGTGCTACAGCCAGGTCAGCGCATAGAGATGCCGGTGCGCTTCATTGTCGACCGCGACATGCCCAAGGATGTGAAGCATTTGACCCTGGCGTACACGCTGTTCGATATCACCGCGCGCCAACCGCCCGTGGCTGTCCATACCGGCGGCTAGGCGTTGCTTGCGGGCTCGATTAGGAGAACGAATACATGTCGACTCATGATACGTACTACGTACCAGCGCAAAGCAAATGGCCCATAATTGCTACGTTGGGGATGCTGATCACGGTGTTCGGATTGGCGACCTGGTTCAACGATTTGAAGGCCGCACGCCCGGAATCCCACGGCCCGCTGATCTTTTTCGTCGGTGGCTTGCTGCTGGCCTACATGATGTTTGGCTGGTTCGGCGCGGTGATCAAGGAAAGTCGCGCCGGTTTGTACAGTTCGCAGATGGACCGCTCCTTTCGCTGGGGCATGACCTGGTTCATCTTTTCCGAAGTGATGTTCTTCATCGCTTTTTTCGGTGCGCTGTTTTATGTGCGGCACATGTCGGCGCCGTGGTTGGCGGGCGAAGGCCACAAGGGCATCGCGCACATGCTGTGGCCGAACTTCGAATTTGCCTGGCCGCTGCTGAACAATCCTGACCCGAAAATGTTTCCGGCGCCCAAGGGCACCATCAGCCCGTGGGGCTTGCCGCTGATCAACACGATCTTGCTGGTCAGCTCCAGCGTGACCATCACTATCGCCCACCATGCCTTGCGCAAAGGCCATCGCGGCGCACTGAAGATCTGGCTGGCGATCACCGTGTTGCTGGGTTGGGCGTTTCTCGGGTTCCAGGCCGAGGAATACATCCATGCCTATAAGGAGTTGGGCCTGACCCTGGGTTCCGGCGTGTACGGCGCGACCTTCTTCATGCTCACCGGCTTCCACGGTGCCCACGTGACCATCGGCACGATCATTTTGTTTGTGATGCTGATGCGCATCCTGAAGGGGCATTTCAACAACGAACACCAGTTCGGGTTCGAGGCGGCCAGTTGGTATTGGCACTTTGTGGACGTGGTGTGGATCGGGCTGTTTTTCTTCGTTTACGTGCTTTGAGGTGTTTCACCAGGGCGCATGAGATACCAGCTGGCCGCTGAAGAAACCCCAGGTGATCAACCCCAGGGTGATCACGGCCAGCACCACACGCACGGTCAAGGCAGTGACGAGGCGGTTGGAGTTGCCCTCGTCCTTGACCAGGAAGAACAAGCCACTGAACAGGCTCACGACGGTAGCAATCAGCATCAGGGCAATGGCTGCTTTGAGCATGGTGGGCTCCGGGGCTCTTTTTTGGAGGGGGCGAGCAATGAGATTCAGTATAGCCAGCGCAGCACCGACCTCTGCGGCAATGCCATGAAACCCTTTCGCCCCGGTATCGCGCCGACGCTGGTGGTACTCGTGCTGCTGCCGTTACTGGTATTTCTCGGCTTTTGGCAGCTGTCTCGCGGTCACGAAAAACAGGCGCTGCTGGACACTTACGCCGAGCGCCGCGCTGCCGAGCCCATGAGCAGTACGCAACTACAGGCCACCGAAGATCCGGCGTTCCGTCGTGTGCATTTGCGCGGGCAGTTCGATGCCGAGCACAGCGTGTTGCTGGATAACCGCTTTCGCGACGGCAAGGTCGGTGTGGAGCTACTGCAACCTTTCCATGATCAGGCCAGCGGCGAGTGGCTGTTGCTCAATCGTGGCTGGCTGCCCTGGCCGGACCGCCGTGCACCGCCGGTTTTCACCACTCCCGAACAACTGTTGAATCTCGACGCCTGGGTCTATGTGGCGCCTGGCGAGACCTTCCAGTTGCATGCCGATCCGGCGGGCGCACAGTGGCCACGATTGCTGACCGCGCTGCATCCCGAGGCGTTGTGGGCTGAGCTGGGCCGCAGCGGATTCGCCTATGAAGTGCGGGCTGAAGCGGGCCCTGGCACTTTCGAAACCAGCTGGCCCGTGGTCGCCATGGGCCCGGAAAAACACCTGGGCTATGCCGTGCAGTGGTTCGCCATGGCGGTGGCGCTGTTCGGCCTTTACCTCTACCTCGGATGGCACAACACAAAAAAGGAGAAGCGCCATGGGAGCGGCCATGAATCCACTCAACATGTCTGACACGCCGGCAGCGCCCAATCGGCGCAAGGGCCGCTGGCAACTGATCCTGATCCTGCTGATGGTGGTCGGCCCGATGGTGCTCGCCACCTTTATGTACAAATTGCAGTTCTGGGTGCCGGACAGCCGCAGCTACCACGGCGAGATGATCGGCAATGGCCAGACCCGTGCCGACATTGGCGTTCAGGCTGACGAAGACCGCTGGCAACTGCTGGTCACCGCGCCCACCGCCTGCGCCGCCGACTGCCAGCAACTGGTGTACCTCGCACGCCAACTCCAGATCGGCCTGGGCCGTGATGCCTCCCGCGCCAGCCACGCCCTGGCCAGTGCGCAGCCGGTCAGCACCGCGTATGACGCCAAACTCAAGGCCGAATACCCGCAACTGCAACGCTATTCCCTGGACCTGTCGACCTTCAACAAAGACGCCGCCGCCCAAGGCAGCGGCGACGCCCAGCTGTGGATCGTCGACCCCCACGGCAACCTGGTGCTGCGCTACGACGCCCGGGTCAAGGGCAAGGACCTGCTCAACGACCTGCGCCTGCTGCTGAAACTGTCGAACATCGGATAAGGACACCGTCATGGCCAAACCTGGATTTCGCCTCGCGCTGTTTGCCACCCTGCTGGCCCTGATCGTGGTGCTGCTGGGCGCCTATACCCGCCTCACCCACGCGGGTCTCGGTTGCCCGGACTGGCCGGGTTGCTATGGCTTTATCAGCGTGCCGAAAAGCGAAGCCCAGCTGGCCCATGCCGAACTGCATTACCCGGACACGCCGGTCGAGGCGGACAAGGGCTGGAACGAGATGACCCACCGTTACTTCGCCGGCACCCTCGGGCTGTTGATCGTGCTGCTGGCGGCGCGCGCCTGGACCCATCGGCATCATCCGGGCCAGCCGTTGAAACTGCCGTTGTTCCTGTTGGCGGTGGTGTTCGCCCAGGCAGCGTTTGGCATGTGGACGGTGACGCTGAAGCTCTGGCCGCAAGTGGTCACCGGGCATTTATTGGGCGGGTTTGCGACGTTGAGCCTGCTGTTCTTGCTGACGCTGCGATTGTCCGGCGTATTGCCGGCGCTGATCGTGCCCAGGCGTTTGCAGTATTGGGCGACGGCCGGGCTGGTGCTGGTGATCGGCCAGATCGCGCTGGGTGGATGGGTCAGCTCCAACTACGCAGCCGTGGCGTGTATCGACCTGCCGACCTGTCACGGGCAATGGTGGCCGGCGGCGGATTTCGCCAATGGCTTTCACCTGACCCAGCATATCGGCCCCAATTACCTCGGCGGGCAACTGGACAGTGATGCGCGCACGGCGATTCACCTCACCCACCGGATTGGCGCGCTGCTGGTCACTGTCGTGTTGCTGGGCCTGGCCTGGCAGCTCAAGGTGGTCGGCATGACTCGCCTGGCCGGCCTGTTGCTGATCGCCCTGGCGGCGCAACTCTGCCTGGGCCTGAGCAACGTGTACTTCCACCTGCCGCTGCCGGTTGCGGTCGCGCATAACGCCGGCGGCGCGGCGTTGCTGCTGACGCTGGTGCTGGTCAATTACCACGCCCGTACCAGCCTGGTTCGGGTGCGACATCAGTTGCCGTTCGGCTGGCGCTTCAGCCCGCGTAAACACGTGTCGGGCCTCATAACCATTAAAGGAGAGATGCCATGGCGACCTTGATCAGCGAGCGTCACAGCCAGGCGATCTGGCGTGACTATCTGGAGCTGACCAAGCCAAAAGTGGTGGTGCTGATGCTCATCACCTCGCTGGTGGGCATGTTCCTCGCCACCCGCGCCGGGGTACCGTGGCCGGTGCTGATTTTCGGCAACCTGGGGATCGCGCTGTGTGCCGGCGGCGCGGCGGCGGTCAACCATGTGGTGGACCGGCGCATCGATGCGCTGATGGCGCGTACCCATAAGCGCCCGCTGGCGGAAGGGCGCGTATCGCCTGTGGCGGCGCTTGTTTTTGCGATGGTGCTGGCGGTGGCCGGGCTGGCGCTGTTGCTGGCGTTTACCAATCCGCTGGCCGCCTGGCTGACCCTGGCCTCGCTGTTGGGTTATGCGGTGATCTACACCGGCTTTCTCAAGCGTGCGACGCCGCAGAACATCGTTATCGGCGGCCTCGCCGGCGCCGCGCCGCCGTTGCTGGGCTGGGTTGCCGTCACCGGCCACGTCAGCGCCGAGCCTCTGTTGCTGGTGCTGATCATCTTCGCCTGGACCCCGCCGCACTTCTGGGCTCTGGCGATTCACCGCAAGGAGGAATATGCCAAGGCCGACATCCCGATGCTGCCCGTGACCCACGGCGAGCACTACACCAAGGTGCATATCCTGCTCTACACCTTCGCCTTGCTGGCGGTCAGCCTGATGCCCTATGTCATCCACATGAGCGGCATGCTGTACCTGGTGTGCGCACTGGTTCTGGGCGGGCGCTTTCTGCAATGGGCCTGGGTGCTGTACCGTGGCAGTCGGCCGCACGCGGCGATCAACACCTTCAAGTACTCTATCGGGTACCTGTTCATGCTGTTTATCGCCCTGCTCGTAGACCATTACCTATTGTTGAACCTATGACTCGAACTCAAAAAACTGTCTTCATTCTGGTGGCCATTGTCGCGTTGATCATGGGCCTGACCGTCAACAAAGTCCTGAGTGGCAAAGGCCAGGGCGACCCGACGGCCTTGATCGATGCCGGCATCATCCTGCTGCCGCAAAGCCGCCAGTTGCCACCGGTGACCATGACCAACCAGGACGGCCAGCCGGTGGTGGTCAACGAGCTGAAAGGCAAGTGGAGCGTGCTGTTCTTCGGCTACACCTTCTGCCCGGACATCTGTCCGACCACCCTCGCCCAGCTGCGGCAGATCAAGAGCGAGCTGCCCAAGGACGTTGTGGATAAGTTGCAGGTGATTTTGGTCAGCGTTGACCCGAACCGCGATACACCGGCGCAGCTCAAGCAGTACCTGGGCTACTTCGATCCACAGTTCGAGGGCCTGACCGGTGCGAGTGTGGACGATGTGCAGAAGGTTTCGAATGCGGTGAGTATTCCGTTTATTCCGGCAGACACCAGCAAGCCCAACTACACCGTCGACCACAGCGGCAACCTCGCGCTGATCGGGCCGGACGGCACCCAGCGCGGGTTTATCCGGGCGCCGTTGAACAACCAGAAGCTGGTAGCGCAGTTCCCGGGGTTGTTGCAGCGTAAATAAGCCTGCCGACCATTTTCTGAGCGACACAAATCAAATGTGGGAGCGGGCTTGCTCGCGAAGGCGGTGTGTCAGTCAACAGATGTATCGACTGAACCACCGCCTTCGCGAGCAAGCCCGCTCCCACATTGGTTTGGATCGTTCCCACGCTCTGCGTGGGAATGCCGCACTGGACGCTCTGCGTCCGCTTTTTCGATCGGGGTTTCGGCCTTGGATCAGAACGCCGGCAGGATCGCGCCTTTGTACTTCTCAAGAATGAACGCTTTCACTTCCGGGGTGTGCAGGGCTGCTACCAGCTTCTTCACCGCGTCCGAATCCTTGTTGTCTTCGCGGGTCACCAGGATGTTCACGTAAGGCGAGTCGTTGCCTTCAATCACCAGTGCGTCCTTGGACGGGTCCAGCTTGGCTTCCAGGGCGTAGTTGGTGTTGATCAGCGCCAGGTCGACCTGGGTCAGCACGCGCGGCAGGGTGGCGGCTTCCAGTTCGCGGAATTTCAGACCTTTCGGGTTTTCAGTGATGTCCTTGATGGTCGACAGGATGTTGGTCGGGTCCTTCAGGGTGATCAGGTTGTGCTTGGCCAGCAGCAACAGCGCACGGCCGCCGTTGGTGGCGTCGTTCGGGATCACGACGTTGGCGCCGCTTGGCAGGTCTTCCAGCTTCTTGTACTTGCTGGAGTAGGCGCCCAGAGGCTCCAGGTGCACAGCGCCAACGCTCACCAGATGAGTGCCCTTGGCTTTGTTGAACTCATCCAGGTACGGCTGGTGCTGGAAGAAGTTGGCGTCCAGGCGCTTTTCGGCTACCTGTACGTTTGGCTGAACGTAGTCGGTGAAGACTTTGACCTGCAGGTCCACGCCTTCCTTGGCCAGAGCCGGCTTCACGAATTCGAGGATTTCAGCGTGCGGCACCGGGGACGCGGCCACGGTGAGGGTTTCGGCGGCGTGGGCGGAGAACGCGGCAACGGCGGCGAAAGCAACCAGTAGTTTTTTCATTCAACAAGCTCCTTGTTCGGGAATTGGCCGGCTTAACGCCGGCAATAGCCGTTATTTTCGAGAAAAGTGCACCACCAGCTTGTCGCCGACGGTTTGCAGAATTTGTACCAGGATCAGCAGCAGCACCACGGTGACCACCATCACGTCGGTCTGGAAGCGCTGATAACCGAAGCGGATCGCCAAGTCACCCAGGCCACCGGCACCCACTACACCGGCCATGGCCGTGTAGGAAACCAGTGTAATCGCCGTCACCGTAATCGCCGCGAAGATGCCGGGGCGGGCTTCGGGCAGCAACGCGTTGGTAATGATCTGGCGAGTGGTCGCGCCCATGGCCTGGGTCGCTTCGATAATCCCGCGGTCCACTTCACGCAGCGCCGTTTCCACCAGGCGCGCAAAGAACGGCGTGGCACCCACCACCAGCGGTGGAATTGCACCGGCAACACCCAGCGAGGTGCCGGTGATCAGCACCGTGAACGGGATCATTACGATCAACAGGATAATGAACGGCAGCGAACGCAGGATGTTCACCACCAGCGACAACAGCGCATAAACATTCTTTTGTTCGAACAGCTGACGCGGGCTGCACAGGAACAGCAGCACGCCCAACGGCAAACCCAGCAATACGGTGAACAGCAGCGAGCCGAACAGCATGGTCATGGTGTCGCCGGTGGCGAGCAGGATTTCCGACCAGTCGATGTTCGAGAAAAAGCTCAAGAGGATTTCCATTAGCGCAGCACCTCCATATGGACGTCTGCCGCGGTGAAGGCGGCGAAGGCGGCCTCCATGTCACCGCCGGTGACGGCGAGGGTCAGTTGCCCGTAGGGAATGTCTTTGATGCGGTCGATACGACCGGCGAGGATGCTGTAGTCCACACCCGTGTCGCGGGCGACGGTACCCAGCAGCGGCGCGTAGGTCGCTTCGCCCTGGAACGTCAGGCGCACGATGCGCCCCGGTACATGGGCGAAGTCATCACGCTGTTCGCCTTCGTCGACTTGCTCGGATTCCTGCACGAAGCGCTTGGTGGTCGGGTGCTTGGGGTGCAGGAATACGTCGGCGACGGTGCCTTGCTCGACGATCACGCCGGCGTCCATCACGGCCACGTGGTCGCACACGCGGCGGATCACGTCCATTTCATGAGTGATCAGCACGATAGTCAGCTTCAGCTCGCGGTTGATCTCGGCCAGCAGTTGCAGGACCGAGGCCGTGGTCTGCGGGTCGAGGGCGCTGGTGGCTTCGTCGCACAGCAGGATTTTCGGCTTGGTGGCCAGGGCGCGGGCGATGCCGACGCGCTGCTTCTGGCCGCCAGACAACTGCGCCGGGTACTTCTTGGCATGGTCGGACAGGCCGACCCGCGCCAGCAATTCGGCCACGCGCAGGTCGATTTCCTTGCGGGAAAGTTCGCCCGCGAGAGTCAGCGGCAGCGCCACGTTGTCGGCAACGGTCTTGGATGCCAGCAGGTTGAAGTGCTGGAAGATCATCCCGACCTGTTGCCGGAAACGGCGCAGGCCGTTGGCGTCGAGGGCGGTGACTTCTTCGTCATCGACCTTGATCTGGCCGCCGCTGGGTTGCTCCAGGCGGTTGATCAGACGCAGCAAAGTACTTTTTCCCGCACCGGAATGGCCGATCAGACCAAACACCTGGCCATTTTCGACGCGCAGGTTGGTGGGATGCAGTGCTGGGATATCCTTACCGGCGACCCGGTAGGTTTTATGGACGTTATGAAACTCGATCACGTAGCGAACCTTGTGGGGCGCATTAAAAAGGGATCAGCGGTTAGCCGGGCGCGCATTTTAGCCTGTCCGTATAGCGTTTCTTAGCATTTATTTCTCATCCGACCAGCGATTTGGCAATAACGCGATCAAAGGTCATAAAAAAGGAACGGTACAAAACCGTGTCAGTCACTACATAAGCAACTCGAAACTCCCAGGTGCCGTGCCTGGGGTTTTGCTCAAGAAGAGCCGGGGATCGCTCTGGCCTACGCAAACGAGGAGTTTTTGTCTGATGAGTACTAAAAAGCCAGTTACCCCGCCCAAGAGCGAACTTGCGGGCACCGACACTCTGGACCGTGGCAACACCAACGCCAAGCTGCAAAGCCTGGAAACATTCCGCTCCGACGCGACGGGCCAGGCGCTGCGCACCAACCAGGGCGTGAAGGTTTCCGATAACCAGAACAGCTTGAAGGTCGGCTCCCGTGGCCCATCGCTGCTGGAAGACTTCATCATGCGTGAAAAAATCACGCACTTTGACCATGAGCGGATTCCGGAACGCATCGTCCATGCCCGGGGCACCGGTGCCCACGGCTATTTCCAGACCTATGAAAATCATTCGGCGCTGAGCAAGGCCGGGTTCCTGCGTAACCCGGAACATAAAACCCCGGTATTTGCGCGCTTTTCCACGGTTCAGGGCCCACGCGGCTCCGGCGATACCGTGCGTGACGTGCGTGGGTTTGCCGTGAAGTTCTTCACCGACGAAGGTAACTTCGACCTGGTGGGCAACAACATGCCGGTGTTTTTCATTCAGGACGCGATCAAGTTTCCTGACTTCGTGCATGCGGTAAAACCTGAGCCCCACAACGAGATTCCTACCGGCGGCTCAGCCCACGATACGTTCTGGGATTTTGTCTCGCTGCAGCCGGAGTCGGCGCACATGGTGATCTGGGCCATGTCTGACCGGGCCATTCCAAAAAGCCTACGGACCATGCAGGGGTTTGGTGTACACACCTTCCGCCTGGTGAACGCCGAGGGTAAATCCAACTTCGTCAAATTCCACTGGCGGCCTACTGTCGGTACCTGTTCCCTGGTGTGGGACGAGGCGCAGAAGCTGGCGGGCAAAGACACCGACTTCCATCGTCGTGACCTGTGGGAATCCATTGAAAGTGGCGATTACCCGGAGTGGGAATTGGGCGTGCAGATCATCGCCGAAGAGGACGAGCATAAGTTCGACTTCGATATTCTCGACCCGACCAAGCTGATCCCCGAAGAGCTGGTGCCGATCACGCCGTTGGGCAAGATGGTGCTCAACCGCAACCCGGACAACTACTTTGCCGAGACCGAGCAAGTGGCGTTCTGCCCGGGGCATATCGTGCCGGGCATCGACTTTTCCAATGACCCGCTGCTGCAAGGCCGTCTGTTTTCCTACACCGATACGCAGATCAGCCGACTCGGCGGGCCGAACTTTCACGAGTTGCCGATCAACCGTCCGGTAGCGCCGTTCCATAACGGCCAGCGCGATGCCATGCACCGCACCACCATCGACAAGGGCCGCGCGTCCTACGAGCCGAACTCGATTGATGGCGGCTGGCCGAAAGAAACTCCGCCTGCGGCGCAGGACGGTGGTTTTGAGACGTATCCGGAGCGCATTGATGCCCACAAGATCCGTGAGCGCAGCGAGTCGTTCGGTGATCACTTCTCCCAGGCGCGCCTGTTTTTCCGCAGCATGAGCAAGCACGAGCAGGAGCACATCATCGCCGCCTACAGCTTTGAACTGGGCAAGGTGGAGCGTGAGTTTATTCGCGCTCGCCAGGTGAACGAGATCCTCGCCAACATCGACTTGGAACTGGCCAAGCGTGTGGCGCAGAACCTGGGCTTGCCAGCGCCGACTAAAGGTACGGTGCCAGAGCGCAAGACGTCTCCGGAACGCTCGCCAGCGTTGAGCCAGGCCAATTTGCTGTCGGGTGATATCAAGACCCGCAAGGTGGCGATTCTGGCGGCGAACGGTGTTGATGGTGCGGCGATTGATGCCTTGAAGAAGGCGCTTGAGGCTGCAGGTGCGCATGCGAAGGTGCTGGGGCCTACCTCGGCGCCGGTAACGACGGCGGATGGCAAGAGCCTGCCGGTGGATGCTTCCATGGAAGGCTTGCCTTCGGTGGCGTTCGATGCGGTGTTTGTGCCGGGTGGCGCCAAGTCGGTTGAGGCGTTGAGCGCTGATGGTGTGGCGTTGCATTACCTGCTGGAGGCGTACAAGCACCTCAAGGCAATTGCCCTGGCCGGTGAGGCGAAGCAGTTGCTGGATGTGCTGAAGCTTGAGGCGGATGCGGGCTTGATTGTGGGCGGCGACGCGAAGGCGTTTAAGGCGTTCTTTGCGGCGATTGCCCAGCATCGGGTCTGGGATCGGGAGCCGAAGGCTAAAGCTGTTCCGGCTTAAGGTATCGGTCGTTTGTTAGATCGCCTTCGCGAGCAAGCCCGCTCCCACATTTGACCGCATTCCAAAGTTGGAACTCGGTTAAATGTGGGAGCGGGCTTGCTCGCGAATGGCGTTATTCAGTCTTACGCGGAATCAGCACGACCTGCGCCGGAACCTTCTTCAGGATCTGCCGGTGAATCTTCAGGTCATACCCCGAATCGATGCGCTTCACCCGTTTGGTCAGCAACGTGGCCAGCCATGGGTAATCTTCGGTGCGCGGCGCCTGGATGCTGACATCGCACTGGTAATTCACCACATCGGTGGCGATCTCATCCAGTTGATGGCGCAGTGCCTCGATATCGGTGAGGTTCAGCGCAACCGTAGTGCTTGGCGCTGCCGGGTCGATGACCTTGGCCGGCGGCTTGGCTTCGGCGGCTTTCAGGGCGGCCTCGGCTTTGTCCAGCTCGACTTTACGGGCATGGGCGATCGCACTGTTGACGCCACCGGTCAGCGCCGGAGCCTTGGGCATCAATGCCCGTGCGCGGCTCAGGGCCGTCGCGGCAGCGTTGACATCACCCTTTTGCAGGACGATCTGGCTGCGCTGCAAATAGGCTTCGGCCAGTTGGCGCTGATAAGGCTCCAGCGCCGGGTCGTTGGGCGACTGGGCCTGCAAGGCGGCCAGCTCGTCTTCGGCGGTGGCCAGTTCACTGCTGGCGAGGTTTTGCTCCAGCTGTGCGATGGCCGCAGCACGTGCGTCCGGCGCCTGGGGGGCGGCGGGCGGGGTGCTTTGGCAGGCGCCCAGCAGCAAGGAAAATGCGGCAAGGAGCAGATAACGGGCGTTGAACAGCTTCATTCCTGCGACTCTCTAATTGCGCAAAAAGCGAGCAAGTCTACACCCCACGACGGGGCAGGACAAAACTCAGCAGAAACAGGGCGGCCGCCGTGACCACAATCGACGGCCCGGCCGGGGTGTCCTTGAACCAGGACAGCGCCAGGCCACCACACACCGCGAGCATCCCCAGAAGGCTGGCGCCGAGCGCCATTTGCTCCGGCGAGCGGGCGTGACGCTGGGCCGCAGCAGCCGGGATGATCAGCAGCGATGTGATCAACAATACGCCGACAATCTTCATCGCGACAGCGATCACCACGGCGATCAGCAGCATCAGGGTCATGCGCAGCGCCGCCACGGGCAAGCCTTCGACGGTGGCCAGTTCTTCGTGAACGGTGATCGCCAGCAGCGGGCGCCACAGCGTCACCAGCAGCACCAGCACTGCCGCGCTGCCGCCTAGAATCCACGCCAGGTCGGTGGGGCTGATCGCCAGCAGGTCGCCGAACAGGTAGGCCATCAGGTCGATGCGCACTTCATGCATGAAGCTCAGCACCACCAGGCCCAGGGACAAGGTGCTTGGGG
The DNA here is from genome assembly GCF_013386245.1 of Pseudomonas sp. 21615526. Lineage (NCBI taxonomy): Bacteria > Pseudomonadati > Pseudomonadota > Gammaproteobacteria > Pseudomonadales > Pseudomonadaceae > Pseudomonas > Pseudomonas sp. 21615526. The sequence continues at coordinate 50,719 of NZ_JACAOM010000007.1, forward strand.
CCAGGATGCCCAGCAGGGTATCGGAGGCCAGAGGCTGACGCTGTTGCAGGGTCACCAGCAGCACAGCCAGCAGCAGGCAGCCGACGGTGACGGCAATGGTCGGGCTCACATCCAGCAGAAATCCCATGGCCACGCCCAGCAGCGCAGCGTGGGACAGGGTGTCGCCAAAATAGGCCATGCGCCGCCAGACCACGAACGAGCCCAGTGGGCCCGCCACCAGCGCCAGAGCCAAGCCTGCCAGCAGGGCGTAGAGCAGAAAATCAGCCATGCTTGCAGCTATCTCCATGAACGTGGGTGTGGGATGCGGTGGAGTCATCGACTACGGCGCCATGCAGGTCATGGGCGTGGTCGTGATGGTGGTGGTAGATCGCCAGGCTCTGGGCGTTCTTGCCGAACAGCTCGACGAAAGCCGGGTCACCGCTGACCTGTTCCGGGTGGCCGGAGCAGCACACGTGGCGATTGAGGCACACCACCTGGTCGGTGGTGCTCATCACCAGGTGCAGGTCGTGGGAGACCATCAGCACGCCGCAACCATGGCGGTCCCGCAGGCGGGTGATCAGGCTGTACAGCTCGGCCTGGCCGGCGACGTCGACGCCCTGCACGGGTTCATCCAGTACCAGCAATTCCGGCTCGCGCAGCAGGGCGCGGGCCAGCAGCACTCGCTGCATTTCGCCGCCGGAGATGCTTTGCACCGGGCTGTCGATCACCTGTTCGGCGCCCACTTCCTTGAGGGCGGACTGTGCGCGGGCACGGTCGACACCGGGCACCAGGCGCAGGAAGCGCAGCACCGAGAGGGGCAAGGTCGGGTCCACATGCAGCTTCTGCGGCATGTAGCCGACCCGCAGCCTCGGCTTGCGCCACACGCTGCCGCTGTCGGGCTTGAGCAGGCCGAGTACGGCGCGCACCAGGGTGGTCTTGCCGGCACCGTTGGGGCCGATCAGCGTGACGATCTGACCTGGCTCGACGCTCAGGTCGATGTTGTCCAGCACGTTTTGCCCGGCGAACGTGACCCCGACCTGCTCCAGGCGGATTAACGCAGTGCTCATCAAGCCCCCTGGCAGCCCGAGCACACACCGACGACTTCGACGGTTTGCCCTTCGACCTTGAAGCCGACGTCGCCGGCGCTCTTGATGATGCTGTCGCTGATGCTTTTTTGCTCAAGTTCGATGGCGGCGTGGCACTCGCGGCAAATCAGGAACTGGCCCTGGTGCGCGTGTTCCGGGTGGTTGCAGCCGACAAAGGCGTTGAGCGATGAGATGCGGTGCACCAGGCCGTTGTCCAGCAGGAAGTCCAGCGCGCGGTACACCGTGGGCGGCGCGGCGCGGCGGCCGTCCTGCTCGCTGAGCACGCCGAGGATGTCGTAGGCACCCAGCGGCTTGTGGCTTTGCCACACCAGCTCCAGCACCCGGCGACGCAGGGCGGTCAGGCGCAGCCCTTGGCGCGCGCACAGTGCGTCGGCCTCTGACAGTGCGCTGTGCACGCAGTGAGAGTGGTCATGGGGACGGCTGGCAAGCGGTGTTTTAGGCATGAGCGGCGACAGATATTTGTGAGAGACGTTATTATGTTACCTGTTCCTGCCTCCTTGAGTGGTCATCGTGTCCAGACTTTTTCCCGTTTTTGTCGTATTTGTCACCAGTTTGCTGCTTGCCGGTGCCGCTCAGGCGGAGGTTCGGGTGCTGACCAGTATCAAACCGTTACAACTGATTGCTGCTGCTGTGCAGGATGGCGTGGCGATTCCCGAGGTATTGCTGCCGCCGGGCGCTTCGCCGCATAACTATGCGTTGCGCCCTTCCGACGTACGGCGCGTGCAGTCGGTGGACCTGCTGTATTGGATCGGCCCGGACATGGAAAGCTTTCTGCCGCGTGTCTTGAAAGGCCGCAGCTTGCCGACGGTTGCGGTGCAGGACCTTCCGGGAATGAAACTGCGTCGGTTCGCCGAAGATAGCCACTCCCATGCTGAAGATGCCGACGAACATGATCATGACCATCGCCCAGGCAGCCTGGATGCGCATTTGTGGCTGTCGACGGTCAACGCCCGGGTGATTGCGAACCGCATGGCGGCGGATCTCAGCGCTGCCGACCCGGCGAACGCCGAGCGTTACCAGAGCAACGTGAAGGCCTTTGATGGCCGTATGGATGCACTGGACGCGCGCTTGAAGGCACGTATGGCGGACGTCGCCGGCAAGCCGTACTTCGTGTTCCATGAAGCCTTCGATTACTTCGAAGATGCCTACGGCCTCAAGCACACCGGGGTGTTCAGTGTGGCCGCAGAAGTGCAGCCGGGCGCCCAGCATGTGGCAGCGATGCGTACGCGTTTGCAGGAAGTGGGCAAGACTTGTGTGTTCAGCGAGCCGCCGTTGCGCCCGCGCCTTGCGGAAACGCTGGTGGCGGGTTTGCCGGTGAAGCTGGCGGAGCTGGATGCGTTGGGCGGCTACACGCCGGCCTCCGCCCAGGGGTATGAGCAGGTGCTGGAGAAGCTGGGGAATGACCTGGCTGGGTGCCTGGAGTCGCTCTGACAGACGCCGCATAACCACTGTGGGAGCGGGCTTGCTCGCGAATGCGGTGGATCAGCCAGCGCATCTGGTGACTGAAACTCCGCATTCGCGAGCAAGCCCGCTCCCACATTTTGATCGCGTACGATCTTTACAGCGCGAACGGCAGCGGGGTCTTGACCTGCTGGCGTTGCGCCAAGCGCACCTGAAACTCGCGCGGGTCGTGAATCAGCACGTCCTGCCCGGCGAACGATTCCGCCGCAATCAGGCGTGACAGCCAGAACCGCACACAGGCCACACGCAGCATGGTCGGCCACAGCTCCGCTTCCTTGGCGGTAAACGGTCGCAAGCCCGCATAAGCCCCCAGCAACGCCCGCGCCCGTTGGCCGTCGATCACGCCGTCGGCGTCCGAGCACCAGTCGTTCAGGGCGATCGCCACGTCGTACAGCATCGGCCCCGAGCAGGCGTTGTAGAAGTCGATCAGCCCGGTCAGGTGCGTGCCTTCGAACATCGCGTTGTCGCGAAACAGGTCGGCGTGGATGTTTGCCCGGGGCAGCGCGAGGATCTGCGCCTTGTGCGCCTCGATCTCATCCAGCGCCGCTTGCAACAGGCCGCGTTGTTCCGCGTCGAGGTGCGAAATCAGTTGCGCGCCTTCGCTGAGCATCCAGTCCAGCCCGCGATCGGTCTTGCGTTCCAACACCTTCTCGCCTTGGGTGGCCAGGTGCAGGTGCCCGAGCAATTCGCCCACTTGCACGCAATGCTGGGCGTTGGCGTCCTTGATGTGCTTGCCCGCCAGGCGCGGTTGCAGCAGCGCCGGTTTGCCCGCCAACTCGCGCAAGGCCACGCCGTCGGTGGTACGCAGGGCGTAAGGCACTGGCAAATCAGCGTCGTGGAGCACGTCCAGCAGTTCGATGAAGAACGGCATTTCCTGCACGGGGCCGCGCTCGACCAGGGTCAGGACAAATTCGCCCTGTTCCAGGCTGATGAAGAAATTGGTGTTTTCACTACCAGCGGCAATCCCCTGGAAATCAAGCAGGCGGCCGAGCCCGTAAGGGGCAAGAAAGGTTTCCAGCTCGGGCCGAGCCAGGGGGGTGAACACAGACATGGTTAAAACTGCCGTTACGGGCGCTGCGGGGAGCAGCGCCGATTAAAGTTAAGAAATCATTTCCATTCGAAGATCTTCCATGACGGGATCAGCATATCCGGCTGGTCAGAGCGGATGAAGTTCGCATCGGTTCCGTCCGCGCGCACCAGGAAGTAAGGCGGAAAGCCTTTCTGGGTCACCTTGATTGCGTACAGGAAACCATTCTGGCGGTATTCCTGAATGGTCTTGTCGCCTTCCGTGCGAATGGTGACTTCCGGGTCGCCCGAAGGGGCAGTATCTGCCGCCATGGCCACCATCGGAGTGAGTGCAATCAAGCCGGTCAACAACAAGCGATTTACTGTACGCATGATAACCTTGTCCCTTTGTCGTCATTGGTCCGGCTATTCTAGCGCCTGACCCGCCGAAAAGGTTGATCCTGCTCATGAGCCAAGCCCCCCTCGTCCTGGTGGACGGTTCTTCTTACCTGTACCGCGCCTTTCACGCGCTGCCGCCGCTCACCACTTCCAAAGGCCTGCCTACCGGCGCGGTCAAGGGCGTGTTGAACATGCTCAAAAGCCTGCGCAAGCAATACCCGAACAGTCCGTTCGCGGTGGTGTTCGACGCCAAGGGCGGGACATTTCGCGATGAGCTGTACGCCGAATACAAGGCCAACCGCGCGAGCATGCCCGATGACATGCGCGTGCAGATCGAGCCGCTGCACCAGAGCGTGATCGCCCTGGGCTTCCCGCTGCTGTGCGTCGAAGGCGTCGAAGCGGACGACGTGATCGGCACCCTGGCCCGCAGCAGCGCGGCCGCCGACCGTCCGGTGGTGATTTCCACCGGCGACAAGGACATGGCGCAGCTGGTCGACGGGCACATTACCTTGGTCAACACCATGACCGGTAGCGCCATGGACGTTGAGGGCGTGAAGGAGAAATTCGGTGTCGCTCCCGAGCAGATCATCGATTACCTGGCGTTGATGGGCGATTCGTCCGACAACATCCCGGGCGTTCCGGGCATTGGTCCGAAGACGGCTTCCGGCCTGTTGGTAGGCGTCAACGGCGGCTTGAAGGAGCTCTACGAGCAGCTCGATATCGTGCCGACCTTGCCGATTCGTGGTGCCAAGACCCTGGTCGCCAAACTGGAAGAGCATAAGGCGAGTGCGTTCCTGTCCTACGAGCTGGCAACGATCAAGATCGACGTGCCGCTGGACGTGGGCCTGGATGATTTGCACCTGATCGAGCCGGATCGCGAGAAGCTGCTGGAGTTGTACACGCTGCTGGAGTTCAAGAGCTGGATTGACGAGATTCAGCGCGATGCCAAGCGCGTCGAGTTGAGCGCTGCTCCTTCGGCCGCGGTCGCCGAGGAAGCGGTTGAGGTGGTCGCGCCGGTTTCTGTGGAGCCGGTGTACGAAACCATCCTCACCCAGGCCCAGTTTGATGCCTGGCTGAAGAAGCTCAACGACGCCAAGCTGTTCGCCTTTGATACCGAAACCACCGGGATCGACGCCCAGAAAGCGCAACTCGTGGGTGTGTCGTTTGCCGTGCAGGCCCATGAAGCAGCCTACATTCCGCTGACCCACTCCTACATCGGCGCGCCGGAACAGCTGGATCGGGACACCGTGCTGCTGGCCCTGAAGCCGTTGCTCGAAGACCCGGAAAAACTCAAGGTCGGCCAGCACGCCAAGTTCGACATGAACATCCTGGCCAACTGCGCCATCGGTGGTGACCCGGCACACGGCATCACCGTGCGCGGCATTGCCTTCGACACCATGCTTGAATCCTATGTGCTGAACTCCGTGGCGACGCGCCACGACATGGACAGCCTGGCGAAGAAGTACCTGGACCACGACACCGTCAGCTTCCAGGACATCGCCGGCAAAGGCGCCAAGCAGCTGGCCTTTGACCAGATTGCCCTGGAGCAAGCCGGCCCTTACGCGGCGGAAGACGCGGATGTGACCCTGCGTTTGCACCAGGAACTGCACAAGCAGCTTGCCGCTATTCCTACCCTGGCCAGCGTATTGTCCGACATCGAGATGCCGCTGGTGCCCGTGCTGGCGCGCATTGAGCGTCAGGGCGCCCTGGTGGATGCCGCTTTGCTGGGCATCCAGAGCATCGAGCTGGGCAACAAGATGGTCGACCTCGAGCGCCAGGCGTATGAGATCGCCGGCGAGGAATTCAACCTGGGCTCGCCCAAGCAGTTGGGTGCGATTCTCTACGAGAAACTCGGGCTGCCGGTGTTGAAGAAGACCGGCAAAGGCCAGGCCTCGACGGCCGAGGAAGTCTTGGCCAAATTGGCTGAAGATGACTATCCACTGCCGAAAGTGCTGATGCAGTACCGCAGCATGAGCAAGTTGAAAAGCACCTACACCGACCGTTTGCCGGAGCAGATCAACCCGCGCACCGGTCGCGTGCACACCTCCTATCACCAGGCCGTAGCAGCAACCGGGCGCCTGTCCTCCAGCGATCCAAACCTGCAGAACATTCCGGTGCGTACCGCTGAAGGCCGGCGTATCCGCCAGGCATTTGTCGCGCCCAAGGGCTACAAGCTGCTGGCGGCGGACTACTCGCAGATCGAGCTGCGCATCATGGCGCATTTGTCGAAGGACGAAGGCTTGCTGAATGCGTTCCGCGACGACCTGGACGTGCACACCGCCACGGCGGCCGAGGTGTTCAAGGTTGAGTTGGCTGAGGTCACGTCCAATCAGCGTCGCAGTGCCAAGGCGATCAACTTTGGCCTGATCTACGGCATGGGCGCCCAGAAGCTGGGTAAGGACATCGGCGTCGACACCAAGACTGCCAAGGCTTACATCGATGTGTACTTCGCCCGTTACCCGGGGGTGCGCGAGTACATGGAGCGCACCCGTGCCCAGGCGGCTGATCAGGGTTATGTGGAAACCCTGTTCGGGCGCCGCCTGTACCTGCCGGAGATCAATTCCAACAAGCCTCAGGAGCGTGCTGGCGCCGAGCGTACGGCAATCAACGCGCCGATGCAGGGCACTGCGGCCGATATCATCAAGAAGGCCATGGTCAAGGTCGACAACTGGCTGACGGACTCGGGCCTGGACGCCAAGGTCATCCTTCAGGTGCACGATGAATTGGTGCTGGAGGTGCGTGAGGACCTGGTGGCTGAAGTCAGCGCAAGGATTCGTGAACACATGAGCGAGGCGGCAAAGCTGGATGTGCCGCTGGTGGTAGACGTCGGCGTGGGCGACAACTGGGACGAAGCGCACTAAACCTGGGGCCTGGGCCGCGGCATCATGCCGCGGCAGCGCTTTAGATCGGAAAACGCGGCGGGTTATTTCCAATAGTTTTTTGAACGTGCCGGAACTTAACCCGTGAATTGCTACTCAGAGTTACTGAATGGGTGGTGAAGCCCTTCAATGCTCCTATGTTGTGTTAAGTGTTGGCAGATATCTGGACCCCGCCCTAGCGGTCCGGAACTTGGACCCCGAACTTCCCCTCCCCATACGAAGTCCGGGGTTTTTTTTGCCCCGAGTTTTTACTCGGCGGCTTCCGAACCCTTGTCAGCCAGTTCCATCCAACCTGCCAATACAGTGTAGGCATCTTCCAGGCCCATGCGTTTTGGCGCCGAGAACAACTGGATAGTCACCGCATCACCCCAACCCTTACGGATTTCTGCCTGCACTTTGAGCAGGGTGTTTTTCGCTGCGCCGTAGGTCAATTTGTCGGCCTTGGTCAGCAGGACGTGCATCGGCATGCCGCTGGCGACGGCCCAATCGAGCATCAACAGGTCGAAGTCGGTCATTGGATGACGGATGTCCATCATCAGAATCAAACCCTTCAAACTCTCCCGGCCACCCAGATACGCTTCGAGGTGACGCTGCCAGTGCAGCTTCAGCGGGATAGGTACTTTTGCATAACCGTAGCCCGGCAGGTCGACCAGACGCCGATCATCGTCTAGCTTGAAGAAGTTGAGGAGCTGTGTGCGCCCCGGGGTTTTCGAGGTGCGGGCCAGGCTGGCGTGGGTCAGGGTGTTCAGCGCGCTGGACTTGCCGGCGTTGGAGCGGCCGGCGAATGCGACTTCGAAGCCTTCGTCATCGGGGCATTGGTCGACTTTGGCGGCGCTGAGCATGAAGGTGGACTGTTGGCACAGGCCGAGGATGGGATTCTTGAGTTGCATGAGTTTTCCGATGTGGGCGGTGCCGGGAATAGGTGCGGCAAGCGGTGTCGTTTCCGTTTCAGTAGCGCCAGTATATAATGCCGCAGATTTTGTGTGTGCTTTGTCCCAGCGAAGGATGAAGTTCACGGGAGCGATAGACCTTTATTGCGCATTAGAACGCAAAACGCTCTCAAACCCTGAAAAGGTCGATGTATGACCAAGTGGCTGCTGGCCTTCGGTTTCTTGATGCCACTTTACAGTGCGCAGGCTACACAGGAACCGGAGGCTGTGTACAACCGCTTTTGCGGGGCCTGCCATGCCGGACAGCTGCCCAACGCCCCTGGACGGGGTGACCAGGCAGCCTGGAAGCCAAGATTGGCTCAAGGTATGGACACGCTGGTGCAACACGTGACCCAGGGTTTCAAGGCGATGCCGCCGCGTGGTTTGTGCATGGACTGCAGTACCGAGGATTACCATGCCGTCATTCAGTTGATGGTGAGTGAACCCGGTCCATAACTCTTTAACCCTTAGCCGTAGTTGGATTAGCTGATGAACAAACTGATCGTGAGTCTGCTGTTGACCCTGGGCATCACCGGTGTTGCCCATGCCGCAGGCGACGCCACTGCTGGCCAGGCGAAAGCCGCCGTATGTGGTGCTTGCCATGGACCGGACGGTAATAGCCCGGCGCCTAACTTTCCAAAACTGGCCGGCCAGGGTGAGCGTTACCTGACCAAGCAGATGCACGACATCAAGGATGGCAAGCGTACGGTCCTGGAAATGACCGGCTTGTTGACCAACCTCAGCGATCAGGACCTGGCGGATATCGCGGCGTATTTTGCCAGCCAGAAAGGCAGTGTGGGAGCTGCTGATCCGAAACTGGTGGCCCGCGGTGAAGAATTGTTCCGCGGCGGCAACCTGGAAAAAGGCATGCCTTCCTGCCTCGGCTGCCACTCGCCTAACGGCGCAGGTCTTGCTGCTGCGGGCTTCCCGCACTTGAGCGGCCAGCATGCCCAGTACATCGGCAAACAGCTGACAGACTTCCGCGAAGGCAATCGCACCAACGACGGCGATACCAAGATCATGCAGAGCATCGCCGCGAAACTCAGCAACAAGGACATCGAAGCCGTGTCCCAATACATCCAGGGCCTGCACTAAGTGCCCCGGCTACGTTAACGCTCGATTAATCCGTCGATGCAAGCATAAAAAGGGTGGCCCAGGCTGCCCTTTTTTGTGGCCGGTGCCGTTACACTAACGAACTCATGCCCGCGTAGACCTGTCACAACAAAGGTCGCGTGAGGCGACTTTATTTGTCCAGGAGTAAAGCATGCGTAATCTGATCCTCAGCGCCGCTCTCGTCACTGCCAGCCTTTTCGGCATCACCGCACAAGCTGCCGATAATGTGCCGCTTGAAGCCGGTAAAACCTACGTTGAGCTGGCCAATCCTGTGCCGGTTTCCGTACCGGGCAAGATCGAAGTGGTGGAGCTGTTCTGGTATGGCTGCCCGCATTGCTACGCTTTTGAGCCAGTCATCAATCCGTGGGTCGATAAGCTGCCTCAGGACGTGAACTTCAAACGTATTCCTGCCCTGTTCGGCGGCCCATGGGACGCCCACGGCCAGCTGTTCATTACCCTGGACACCATGGGTGTAGAACACAAGGTTCACGCGGCTGTCTTCAATGCCATCCAGAAAGAAGGCAAGCGCCTTGTGAAGCCTGAAGACATGGCCGATTTCGTCGCCACCCAAGGCGTCGACAAAACCAAGTTCCTGGAGACATTCAACTCGTTCGCTGTGAAGGGCAAGATGGCCCAATACAAGGAACTGGCCCAGAAATACGGCGTGCAAGGCGTACCGACGCTGATCGTCAACGGCAAATACCGCTTTGACATCGGCAGTGCCGGCGGCGAAGAGCAGGCGCTGAACGTGGCCGACCAATTGATCGCCAAAGAGCGCGCAGCCAAGTAAGGGGCCCGTCATGCGTCGCTGGGGTACTGAACGTGTCGTTGGCCTGCATGACCCGAAGGTCAACGAACATCACCTGGAATCCACGGGCCTGCCGGCTGACAGTCGGTTGCGCCTGCTCAGTTTCAATATCCAGGTGGGTATCAGTACCGAGAAATACCGGCATTACCTGACCCGTGGCTGGCAGCACCTGCTGCCCCACAATGGGCGTGCCGGCAATCTGCAAAAGATCGGCGACCTGCTGGGTGACTTCGACCTGGTAGCCCTGCAGGAGGCCGATGGTGGCAGCCTGCGTTCCGGCTACATCAACCAGGTCGAGCACCTTGCCCAGCTCGGTGCCTTTCCCTACTGGTATCAACAACTCAATCGCAACCTCGGCAAACTCGGCCAGCACAGCAATGGTGTGCTCAGCCGTCTGAAACCGTGGGCGATCGAGGACCACCCGTTGCCTGGCCCGAAAGGCCGCGGTGCAATTCTCGTACGATTCGGCGAAGGGCCGGAAGCATTGGTCGTGGTGATGATGCACCTCGCGTTGGGGGCACGAACCCGCACCCTGCAGTTGGCCTACATCCGCGAGTTGATTGGCAACTACAAACACCAAGTGCTGATGGGGGACATGAACACCCACGCCAGCGACCTGCTACAGAATTCCCCGTTGCGCGACCTTGGGTTGCTGGCGCCGCAAGTCGAAGCCACCTTTCCCAGCTGGCGACCGCAACGTTGTCTTGATCACATCCTGCTCAGCCCGACCCTGACACTCGAAAGTGTGCAGGTACTGGCGCAGCCCATCTCCGATCACCTGCCCGTCGCGGTAGAGATTCGTCTGCCGGGTTCGCTCACGGCTGATGCATTGCCCGCGTTGAGCCCCGGCCCTCGCGGACCCCTTGCATGAGCGACGACGCCCAGCGTTGGAAAGAGAAATACCTTAAAAGCGTCGAGCAACAAGAAAAGCTCGAGCGTCGCTGGGCCGCCCGCCTCGACCTGCTGCGCCGAGGGCTGGTGCGCAGCACCCTGGCGGCAGAAGGGACCGACCGAGCGGTTGACCAATGCATGAAGGAAATGCGCGATGTGGTGCGCACCGACGACATGGACGCCGCCCTCGCTGCATTGCTGCCGCGCCTGGAAAAGGCCGTGCTGGATTCGGAGCAGCGCCGCGAAACCCGGGTTGACCAGATCGGCAGCGCGTTGACGGCCCTGGTCACTCAGTTGCAGAAACTGCCCTTGCCACGGGACGTGAGTCGCCCGCTGAAGGCTTTCGCCAAGCAGCTGGACGGTCGGGTTGGCCAGGCGCGGGAGATCCCGCTGTTGCTGAGCGAGCTGAGCGGCCTGCAGGGGCAGGCGTTGAGTAACCTGGAGCCGGAGGGCGAAACCAGCCGTTCGAGCCCGGGTCTGTTGCAGCGTCTGTTTGGCACCAAGGACGCAATCGACACGCCGGAGGTTGAAGCGCCCACGCCATCCCGCCCGGCTTCTCCGGCGCCTGCTGCGCCAAAGCCCAGCCCGGTGGGTGAAGTTGAAGCGCCGGCGCAATCGGCAGAACTGGCCCAGGCGCTGCGGGCTTTTGCACCGCAGCCGAAGGTCCCGGCCCCCATCGAGTCGCCCCCTGAGCCGGTATCGCCAGTAGAGGCTACCGACGCTGTCAGCGAAGCAGTGCCTGTTGTTCCGGCCGTCGCGGTCACAGCGCCTGTCGTCGAGGCACCCGCTACCATTATCGAAACGCCAGAACCCGAGCAACCGATCGAAGCGGAGGTTGAGCTCGAGAGTGCTCTTGCCGCCATGGTCGAGGTGCCAGAGGTGCAGGCCCGTGAGCTGGAGCGGACAGAGATCGGCAGTCTCTCCCTGCCCCCGGTCCTGGCCGATGAACCGCAAGAATCGCCCGAGCAGGCAGAACTGAACCCAGACGAGCTGCAAGCGGATCAAGCCTACGCCCTGCCCGACACCCCCGAGCCGTCTTACAGTTCGGTGGCCAAGCACATCGAAGATACCCTGCTCGGCTTACTGGAAGACCTCTCGCTGCCCGAGCGCCATCGGCCCCAGGCCGAAGCCATGCGTGAACGCCTGGCCCACGGATTGAACTGGTACGAATTGCTGCCGATCCTCGATGACCTGGCGGTGTTGATGCTGGCGATCACCGACAGCGGCCAGCACGAGTTTGAAGCCTACCTCAAGCAACTCAACGATCGTCTCGAGGCGTTCCAGGGGCACCTGCAGGTCGCCAGTGACGGCCACGCCGACAGCCGCTCGGCGGCCAGGGAACTGGATACCCAGATCCGCGAACAAGTGGATGGTTTGCAAACCAGCATGCAGGACGCCGCGGACCTCGACAGCCTCAAGCACGTGCTGGAGAGCCATCTCGAAGGGTTGCTGGGCACCATGGATGAACACCGCCACCAGCGTGACCAGCGCGAACAGGAAGTGGCTGCACGGCTCAAGGGCCTGGCCGAACGGGTCGCCAATATGGAGCAAGAGGCTCAGGGCTACCGTGAACACCTTGAGGTTCAGCGGCAAAAAGCCCTGATCGATCCGCTCACCGCACTACCCAACCGCGCGGCCTGGAGCGAGCGCCTGGAGCAGGAGGTCAACGCCTGGCACCAGCGTGGAAATAACCTGTCACTGGCCATGCTGGACCTCGATCACTTCAAGCGCATCAACGACGGCTATGGTCATCTGGCGGGCGACAAGGTGCTGAAAATCATCGCCACGGTGCTTCGCAAACGCCTGCGGCCGAACGACTTCATCGCGCGTTTTGGCGGTGAAGAGTTTGTACTGCTGATGCCCAACTCGTCGCTGTCCGATGCGTTGGCGGTGGGTGAAACCCTGCGTGCAGCCATCCAAGCCTGCCCGTTTCACTTCAAGGGCGAGCCGGTGACGATTACGGTGTCCATGGGCATGGCGCAGTTTCAGCCGGGAGAACGCAGTGACCTGGCGCTCAAGCGCGCTGACGAGGCGTTATATCGTGCCAAGGCGGCGGGGCGTAATCAGGTGCAGGCGGCCTGACCGGAAATGTTCCATTTTGTTTAAAACATCGCATTTGGCCGCCTGGCAGCAAACGGTACGTTACACTGTTGCATTATCGTCTTAAGCGTACTATTTGCTGCCATGAAACTTCTGTGTTCTGCCTTTCTGTTTCTCCTGCTCGCCGGTTGCGCGAGCGGCCCTCGCCTGGACACCAGTCATCCTTCGGTGAACCACGACAATCGTGTGCAGTTTGTCGTCGTGCACTACACCTCGGCGTCCCTTGAGCGCTCCCTGGCGCTGTTGACCCATGGCCAGGTCAGCAGTCATTACCTGATCGGTGATAACGCCTCGGCCACCATCTATAAGCTCGTGGATGAAAGCCAGCGCGCCTGGCATGCTGGAGAAAGTGAATGGATGGGCCGCACCTGGCTCAACTCCAGCTCCATCGGGATCGAGATCGTGAACCCGGGTTATCGGGATTTGCCGACGGGCCGCGTCTGGTATCCCTATTCCGAAGCGCAGGTGCAGTCGCTGGTGGTGCTGCTCAAGGACATCAGCAAACGCAACGGCATCGACCCGCGAAACATCATCGGCCATAGCGACATTGCCCCGCTGCGCAAGCTGGACCCGGGGCCGTTGTTCCCCTGGAAGCGCCTGGCGGATGAAGGGCTGGGCATGTGGCCGGACGCCAAGGCGGTGGCCCGTTACCAGGTGCAGTACGCAGCCGATCTGCCGAGCATTACCTGGTTCCAGGAAGAGTTGGCGAAGCTGGGCTATCCGACGCCGCAGACGGGCGAGCTGGATGTGGCGACGCGGCATGTGGTGGCCGCGTTCCAGATGCATTTCCGGGCGTCGCTGTTTGATGGGACGCCGGATGCCGAAAGTGCTGCGATCCTGCGGGCGTTGAATCACCAATAACGGTTGGCGCGTTGGTCCTACAGGGGCAACGCCATGTAGAACTGCGTCCCCTGCCCCGGCCGCGAATACACCCCCATGCGGCCACCGTGCAATTGCACGATCTCCTTGCACAGCGCCAGGCCCAGCCCGGCGCCGCCTTTCTTGCGGCCTACCTGCACAAACGGTTCGAAGATTCGTCCCTGCTGGCCGTAGGCAATGCCTTCACCGTTGTCTTCAACGCTGACAATCACCCGTTCGCCATGACGACGCGCCTGCAAGCGGATCTGCCCACCGTCGGCTGTGTGCCGCAGGGCATTGCCCAGCAAATTGTCGAGCACCCTTTCCAGCTGCGCTCGATCGGCATGCAACCTCGGTAGCGGGGATTGTTCCTCAACCAGCAGCTCGATGTTCTGTGCATTCGCCTGCTCCGCGAAGCGGGCGCGGGCATGTTCGAGCAGGTCGCTGATGTCACACGGGCCCAGGGTGAGTTTCTGCAAGCCATTCTGGTAGCGCGAGAAGTTGAGCAAGTCGTTGATCAACTGCATCAGGCGCTGCATTTCCTCGTTGACCGTATCCAGCAGGTCCGCTTCGCGCGACTCCGCAGGAAACTTCGCCCGTTCCCGGAACAAGCCGAAGGCCATGTGCATGCCCGTCACCGGCGTGCGTAATTCATGGGACGCGCGCAATACAAACTCACTGCGCACTCGTTCAAAGGCACGCTGTTCGGTAACGTCATGCAGCACCATCACCGCGCCCAGAATGTGCCCCTGGGTATGGCTGACCGGCGTCAGGCTGTACGTCAGCAGGCGCAGCTCACCCTCAACCTCTACTTCCAGGTCTTCAGGTGCGCGCTCCAGGTTGCCGCCGCGCAGTACCAGCTGCAGCTGTTCATCCAGTTCCGGGCGGCCCAGGGCGTCGCCAAGGCCTTGGCCCAGGCGATTCTCGTCCCAGCCGAGTTGACGTTGTGCCACCGGGTTAAGGTGTTCCAGGCGACCCTGGCGGTCGATCATCAGCAGGCCGTCGTCGATGCTGTCGAGCACCGCTTGCAGGCGTTGCTGCCCGGCGAGTAGCTCGTCGACATTGGTTGCCTGATGCTGGCGCAACGCCTCGGCCATGATGCCGAAGCGTCGGGTCAGCAGGTTCATTTCCGCTGCGGATGAAATGGGCAGCGTGACTTCGAAGTTGCCCTGGCCGATCTTGTCGGCGGCCTTGGCCAGCGCTTCGATCGGCCCGCCAAAGCGTCGGGCGATACCGTGGGCGGTAACGAAACCGATGATCAGCACGGCCAGCCCGACCAGGCCCAGCAGGCCGGCAATCAGCAGCGCACGTTCACGGGACTTGTGTTCGGTATCGTTGATGTTATCCAGGGCTTTCTTGTGCTCGGCGATCAGGCCGTTGCGCAGGATGTTGAAGCGTTTGGTCAGCTCGTCGTTGTTGCGCAGTTGCGGCGGAGCATTCTCCTTTTCATCGAACGCCTCGAGAAAGCTCAGGTAATTGGTCTTGGCCTGGGTAAAACCGCTGGTTACCGCATCCTTTTGTTCGTGGTCGATACCTTGCTGCAACAGGGCGAAATAGCGTTGCTTGGAGTCTTCCAGCGCAGCGGTATTCGGCTGTTCATTGAGCATGATCATCAACTGGTCGCCGAGGGTCTGCCGAAGCTTGAGCCCCAGGTCCAATGTGATGAAGTTGCTGCGAATCAACGATTCCTGGGTCTTGGCCATTTGCATGACGCTCACCAGCCCCAGCAGCAACCCCAACAGGGCGACGGTGATCAGCGCGGAAATACTCAGGAACAACCGAGTGCGCAGGGTCATCGCAAGCTTCATAGGCTACAGCTCACAGGTTGTATTGTTTGCGTTTGCGATACAGCGTCGACGCATCAATGCCAAGGGTTCGGGCCGCCTGGTCCAGGGTGTCGCTGGTGGCCAGCACGGCGCCGATATGCGCCTTTTCCAGTTCATCCAGGCTCAACGCCGCACCGATACGCGGGGCATTGTTGGTCGGCTGCTCGGCCATGCCGAGGTGGCTGATCTCAACTTTTTCCTGCGGGCAAATGATGCTGGCCCGCTCAACCACGTTGCGCAGCTCACGGATGTTCCCCGGCCAGCGGTAGTTGAGCAGTGCCTCACGGGCTTCATCGCTGAAGCCGCGTGCCGGCCGCGCATATTCCTTCACGAAGCGCGCCAGGAAGCGGTCGGCCAGGGTCAGGATGTCTTCGCTGCGTTCGCGCAGGGGCGGCAGGTGCAAGGTGATGACATTCAGGCGATACAGCAGGTCTTCGCGGAAACGGCCGTCGCGAACCATGTCTTCCAGGTTCAGGTTGGTTGCGGCGAGGATTCGCACATCGGCACGGCGCGTCACCGGGTCGCCGACGCGCTCGTATTCCTTGTCCTGGATAAAGCGCAGCAACTTGGGTTGTAAAGTAAGCGGAAAGTCGCCGATCTCGTCGAGAAACAAGGTGCCGCCATCGGCCTGGTTGACGCGGCCGAGGGTGCTTTCGCTGGCGCCGGTAAACGCACCACGGCTATGACCGAACAACTCGCTTTCCATCAGTTCCGCCGTCAGCGATGGGCAGTTGATGGTGACGCAGGATTTTTTCGCGCGTTTGCTCCAACCGTGGATCGCCCGGGCCAGTTCACCTTTACCGGTGCCGGACTCGCCGAGAATCAGGATGTTGGCATCAGTGCCCGCCACCTGGCGTGCGGTTTCCAGCACCACCATCATCGCCGGGCTATGGGAGTCGAGGCCGTCCTTGGGTTGACGCACTGCGCCTTCCAGGGCTTCCAGGCGTGCCGAGAGCTGGCGCACTTCCAGCTGCTTGGCCGTGGCCAGGCGCAATTGGTCGGGGCTGCAAGGCTTTACCAGGTAGTCGGCCGCGCCGGCCTGGATCGCATCCACGGCGGTGTCGACGGCCGAGTGGGCCGTGACGATCACCACGCGCATCCACGGCGCCTGGATACGCATTTGCGCCAGTACATCCAGGCCGTTGTCTTCGCCCAGGCGCAGGTCCAGGAAGCACAGGTCAAACACCTGGCGTTGCAACAAGGCATCGGCCTGGGCGGCGCTGTTGGCGGTGGCTACGGTGTAGCCTTCATCTTCCAGGCAGTAACGGAAGGTGCGAAGGATCGCGGATTCGTCATCCACTAAAAGAATGCGGCCTTGAAGTTCCTTGGCTGATTCCATCTGTCCCGCGCTCCCTTAAGAATGAATGATGTTATTTAGTCCCGGAATAATCGGGCAAGTTGCATGGTTTATTCTGATTGATTAAAGCCGTCACCGCGCAGCTATCTGCGCTTCTTCTTACAAAGACGTCCACAAGAGGCGTTTTTGTCTCCCTCTTGCCACTTCGGCAGTCGAACGTTGCCTTCCTATCCCTTGATCCGACCAGTGACCATCGTGCATTTCGCACGGCAAGGATAGGGGCATCGTGCAGGATGCTCGTGGTGTCAAAGCGCTTTTGTTTTTAACTTGTTGATTTTATTGGATTTTATTTTGTTAAAAAACTGGCACGCAGGCTGCAATACAGCTCATACGAGTTTCATCTACGAATAATCAGAATGCGGGAGAGATACAGCATGACTCGCCAAAGCCTGACCCAACTGCGTGTATCGCCACTGCGCCTGCAACAGGGGCTGTTTGCCAGCCTGGCCCTGATGGTGACCTTGATTGGGGGTCAGCAATTGGCGCATTGGCAGCAGAGTCAGCAGCAAGTCGTGCAGTTTGAACGTCCGATGATGACCCAGACCCATTTCCGCTCCGTCGGCAGCACTGCCGCCGATGTGACAACCCCGCAATTGGCGGCGGTTGAACAGGACTCCACCCTCGGCGACCTACCATCGCAGGAACGCTGGGTGTTCTAGGCAATACACGGTCCTCGAATCGAGCGACCGCAGGCACTACCGCTGTTACCCCTAAAAGAAGCGTAAGGAGAATCACCATGTTGAGTTGGGCAATCACATTTCTGATCATCGCCATTGTGGCTGCAGTCCTGGGCTTCGGTGGTATCGCGGGCACCGCTACGGGTATCGCCAAGATTCTGTTTGTGGTCTTCCTGGTGATGTTCATCGCTTCCTTCTTCTTTGGCCGTCGTGGTCGAGGCTAAGCATGTTCAACTCGTCCCTTAAAGCCCTGGCTGCCGCCCTGTTGTTGGGCGGCAGCGGCTTGGTGCTGGCTGCCAATGATGGCCAGTCCCGAGCCAACGAACTGCTGAGTGCGGACCCGCAGTACCGCGAGACCTGGCAGAGCGTGGTCAAGAAGGAAGAGCGCCTGCCTGAATGGGTGATGAACCTTTCGGGTAGCGCTGAACAGATGAATGCCGTTGAAGAGGATGGTGACAAGTACTTGGTCGGGCCGCTCTGTGAAACCGCAGACACATGCCTGAACAAGCGCCTGATCGTCGCTTTCAGCTTCGACAAGGAAGATGCTTACGCGATGTTGGTAGAAGTCCCGGCGGGCTTGCCCGCGGACAAATCGCCAACGCGGCACGCCGACTACCGTTTTCTCGGCAAGCCGGACGAAGGCATGCAAAAGCTGCTGATGGAACAGCTCAAGAAAGATCCGAATTGGTACTAGGTTCGGTCTGACGACGCTGTCGTCTACCGGCTTAACGTCCATAGAAAGAAGCGCCGTGCTTCTTTCTGTTTGCATCGCCCGACAAGGGTGGTGCATGACCAAGGGGCCGGGTTGCTCTGATCGTTTGGATCGGCGTGACCTACGGGGACAGGGAGTGCCTGCGCAAGGGCCGGGTCAGGTGAAAAGCTGCGACGCAAGTTCCCAAGCCGATGGTTTGTGGAACTTGCGACGGGCTTGCGGCTCCTATGCCCGCTTCTGTCATGCCGCCCATAGCGGCAATTCTCCTTTTTGCGTCCGCCCAACCATTTCTTGGTGTTTCCGCGTGACCATCTATCGAGAAAGTTTGTCTCCTGCCAGACGAGTTTTTCGATGGTATGCGTAGGAATTTTCAGGGGTTTTCAACCGCGACCGTAGATTTTCAAAAAACCCTGCGCGAGCCTGAAATGGCCGGTTCGCGGCATTTATGCCTGCCGAAATGTCGTATTCGAACTGACCGTTCAGACAGAAAAACTCAAAAAACTCATGCCGATTCGGCATAGGGTAGGCGTTTACGGCATTAGACGTCGCCTCCTTGCATCGGAATAGTTGCGCCTTTTTTCGCCTGCCAGTGAGCCATATCGGCCAACTGCGGTGACCTTCTACGGGGGCAGATGCACACACTTTTTCGCTCTCGAGCGTTCCAGCTGCTGGCGCATCTGCCTGAGTCCACTTGAAGTAAGGGTAATGACATGAAGAAGGCAAAGCTAAGCCTCGCCTGGCAGATCCTCATCGGTCTGGTGCTGGGGATTGCAATCGGTGCGGTGCTTAACCATTTCAGTGCTGAAAAGACCTGGTGGATCAGCAACGTGTTGCAGCCCGCTGGCGATATCTTTATCCGCCTGATCAAGATGATCGTTATCCCGATCGTGATTTCGTCGCTGATTGTCGGAATCGCCGGTGTTGGCGATGCGAAAAAGCTCGGCCGGATCGGCGTTAAAACCATCCTTTACTTCGAAGTGGTCACCACCATTGCCATTGTGGTCGGCCTGTTGCTGGCCAACCTGTTCCATCCGGGTACCGGCATCGACATGAGTACCCTGGGTACCGTCGACATTTCCAAATACACGGCCACCGCCGCCGAGGTCCAGCACGAGCACGCGTTCATCGAGACGATCCTCAACCTGATCCCGTCGAATATCTTCGCCGCCGTGGCCCGTGGCGACATGCTGCCGATCATCTTCTTCTCGGTGTTGTTCGGCCTCGGCTTGTCGAGCCTCAAGCCTGAATTGCGCGAGCCCCTGGTGACCATGTTCCAGGGCGTGTCCGAGAGCATGTTCAAAGTCACCCACATGATCATGAAATACGCCCCGATCGGTGTATTTGCCCTGATCGCGGTGACCGTCGCCAACTTCGGCTTCGCCTCGCTGCTGCCGCTGGCCAAGCTGGTGATCCTGGTTTACGTCGCCATCCTGTTCTTTGCTTTTGTGGTGCTGGGCCTGATCGCCCGCCTGTTCGGTTTCTCGGTGATCAAGCTGATGCGCATCTTCAAGGATGAGCTGGTGCTGGCCTACTCCACTGCCAGCTCTGAAACCGTGCTGCCGCGTGTGATCGAGAAGATGGAAGCCTACGGCGCGCCGAAGGCGATCTGCAGCTTCGTGGTACCGACCGGCTACTCGTTCAACCTCGACGGTTCGACCCTGTACCAGAGCATCGCGGCGATCTTTATCGCCCAGCTGTATGGCATCGACCTGTCGATTGGCCAGCAACTGATGCTGGTGCTGACCCTGATGGTCACCTCCAAAGGCATCGCCGGCGTACCGGGTGTGTCGTTCGTGGTACTGCTGGCGACCCTGGGCAGCGTTGGCATTCCGCTGGAAGGCCTGGCGTTCATCGCCGGTGTCGACCGCATCATGGACATGGCCCGTACCGCACTGAACGTGATCGGTAACGCCCTGGCCGTACTGGTCATCTCCCGTTGGGAAGGCATGTACGACGATGCCAAGGGCGAGCGCTACTGGAACTCCCTGCCGCACTGGCGCACCAAACAAGCACTGCCGGCCGGCGAGACTACTCGCGGCTGACCGCCAGGACTGGCTCCTACACAAACCCCGGAAAATCCGGGGTTTGTCGTTTCTGCCAGCCCCGCTATCATTCGCCCCATCTTTCGGGGGATTCAACTGATGCTCAATGGCCTGTGGCTTGGCTTCTTTATCGTGGCGATGGTGTCTGCGCTGGCGCAATGGCTGATCGGCGGGAATGCCGGGATCTTTGCGGCCATGGTGGAAAGCATTTTCGCCATGGCCAAGCTGTCGGTCGAGGTGATGGTGTTGCTGTTCGGCACCCTGACCTTGTGGCTGGGCTTCCTGCGTATCGCCGAGAAAGCCGGGATCGTCGACTGGCTGGCCAAGGCCCTGGGGCCGCTGTTCCGGCGCCTGATGCCGGAAGTGCCTGCCGGTCATCCGGCCATCGGCTTGATCACGCTCAACTTCGCCGCCAACGGCCTGGGCCTCGATAACGCCGCTACGCCCATCGGCCTCAAGGCCATGAAGGCGCTGCAAGAGCTCAACCCTATCCCCAATACCGCCAGCAACGCGCAGATCCTGTTTCTGGTACTCAACGCGTCTTCCCTGACCCTGCTGCCGGTCACCATCTTCATGTACCGCGCCCAGCAAGGTGCGGCGGACCCGACGCTGGTGTTCCTGCCGATCCTGCTGGCCACCAGCGCCTCGACCCTGGTGGGCCTGTTGTCGGTGGCGGTGATGCAACGCCTGCGGCTGTGGGACCCGGTGGTGCTGGCGTATCTGATTCCGGGTGCGCTGGTACTGGGTGGCTTCATGGCCTTGCTGGCGACGCTCTCAGCCACGGCGCTGGCGGGGCTGTCGTCGATCCTCGGCAACCTCACGCTGTTCGGGTTGATCATGTTGTTCCTGGTGATCGGCGCGCTGCGCAAGGTGAAGGTCTACGAAGCGTTTGTCGAAGGTGCCAAAGAGGGCTTCGACGTTGCCAAGAACCTGCTGCCGTACCTGGTGGCGATGCTGTGTGCAGTGGGCGTGTTGCGGGCGTCCGGCGCGCTGGATTTCGGCCTGGAAGGCATTCGCCACGTGGTGGCCTGGACCGGCATGGACACGCGCTTTGTCGATGCGCTGCCGACCGCGATGGTCAAGCCGTTCTCCGGCAGTGCGGCGCGGGCGATGTTGATTGAGACCATGCAGACCCAGGGCGTGGACAGCTTCCCGGCGCTGGTGGCGGCGACGATTCAGGGCAGCACCGAGACCACGTTCTATGTGTTGGCGGTGTACTTTGGCTCGGTGGGAATCCAGCGGGCACGGCATGCGGTGGGGTGTGCGTTGTTGGCGGAGTTTGCTGGTGTGGTGGCGGCGATTGCGGTGTGCTACTGGTTCTTCGGCTAAGACCTGAATCCCTGTGGCGAGGGAGCTTGCTCTCGTTGGGCCGCGAAGCGGCCCCAGTCAGTTATCTCAGGTGTGTCAGTCAAAGCTCATTGACTGGTTTTGGGGCTGCTGCGCAGCCCAACGGGAGCAAGCTCCCTCGCCACAAAAGCGCGGTTTCCCAGGCCGACGGCCCAATCCACCACCTGCCTGTTCAGCGCATCCCCAGCCTGACCAAACCCGGCCACCACCGCCGGCACCTTGGTATCCCCCACCGGCTGCCTCACCTCGAACCGCTTGCTGGCAATAATCCGTTGATCACTGCCGCGCACCAACCGTGCGTCCAGCCGTATCACCACTTCAACTGCGCTGCCGCGATACTCACTCTGAAACGCCTGCAACTGCCCGCCCAACTCAAAGTCCGCCTGCAGATTGGTCTCATCGGTACTGAGCAACGTCACCCGCCCATCCCGCTGGAACCCGTCCAACAACCGGTTACGCAACAGCACCGGTGCCGGATCGCTCCAGCGGGAATTCGCATAGCTGCTGATCAGGTCGCCATTAGGCACCACGGCAATCCGCGGGCTGTCGAGGAATTCGCTGGTCTGCGGCTTCGCCACCCGCAGCGACCAGGCCACCGGGCTGGCCTGCGTGGCGGCCTGCGCCGATGGCAACCGGTATACGTCCGAGGGATCCGCCTTCGGCAGGATGGAACACGCACTGACCAATACCAGCGCAACGGGGGCGATCATTTGGTACGCACGCTTCATGGCGTGAACTCCTTGTTCTTGTCGCTGCCCAGCAGGTAACCGCTGGGGTTGGCTTCCAGGCGGCGGGAAATGGCGCGCAACGAACCCAGGGTTTCGCGCAGCTCGCGCACTGCTGGCGCCAGTTCGTTGAGACCCTGCATGCCGCTGTTCAGGGAATCCTTGTTGTTGGTCAGCAAGGTGTCGATCGTGGCCGTGCTCTGTTGAAGGGACTGCATGGCCTTCTCGGCGCTGCCAAACACCTGCTTGCCCTGGTCGTTGAGCAAACCGTTGGCGTTGCGCATCAACGCGGTGGTTTGCTCCAGGGTGGCGCTGGCCTGTTTGCTCACCTGCATCAATTGCTGCATCACCACCTTGATGTCGCCGCGCTGATCGGCAATCGCGCCGGTGGTCTGTTGCAGGTTGTCCAGGGTATTGCTGAGGCGGTCGACGTTCTCCCGGGAGAACATGTGATTGGCGTTGTGCAGCAGCAAGTTGATGCTGGTCATTAGGTCGTTGCTGTTGTTCAGCAGTCGCGCGATCGGCGATGGCGACGCAATGATTTCCGGCAGGTTGCCGTCCTTGCCCTTGAGCTCAGGGCTTTGGGGCGTACCGCCGCTGAGCTGGATGATCGAGGTGCCAGTGATGCCGGTCAGGGCCAGCTTGGCCTGGGTGTCTTCCTTGATCGGCGTCTGCCCGGCCAGGCGGATGCGCGCCAGCACCCGGCGCGGGTCTTTCGGGTCGAGGCGCAGGCTGGTGACGTCGCCCACCTTGATCCCGCTGTACTGCACGGCACTGCCTTGGGACAGTCCGCTGACCGCCTCGTTGAACACCACTTCGTAATCCTGGAATGCGCTGTCGACGCTGGACTTGGCCAGCCACAGGCCAAACAGCATGGCGCCGACCACGACGATCACGCTGAACAGACCGATCATCACATGATGGGCTCGGGTTTCCATGTCATACCTCGTTGAGCAGTTGAGCGGCATCCAATGCCGCGCGGCCCCGTGGGCCATGGAAGTATTCGTGAATCCAGGCCTCGTCGGTTTCCGAGACGACATCGATGGCATCCGCCACCAGTACCTTTTTCTGCGCTAACACCGCTACACGGTCGGTGATGGTGTACAGCGTGTCGAGGTCGTGGGTGACCAGGAACACGCTCAGGCCCAGCGCATCGCGCAGGGTCAGGATCAGTTGATCGAAGGCGGCGGCGCCGATCGGGTCGAGGCCGGCGGTGGGTTCGTCGAGAAACAGGATGTCCGGGTCCAGCGCCAGGGCACGGGCCAGGGCCGCGCGCTTGATCATGCCGCCGGAGAGTGACGAGGGGTATTTGTCGGCGGCCGACAGCGGCAGCCCGGCCAACGCCAGCTTTACTGCCGCCAGGTGCTCGGCATCGGGACGGCTGAGGCCGGCATGCTCTATCAGTGGCAACGCAACGTTCTCGGTGACCGTCAGCGAGGAAAACAGCGCGCCCTTCTGGAACAGCACGCCGAAGCGCCGCTCCACCAGTGACCGCTCGTGTTCCGACAGGCTCGGCAAGTTCTGCCCGAACACCCGCACCTGGCCTTCGCTGGGCTGGCGCAAACCGATGATGCTGCGCAGCAGCACCGACTTGCCGCTGCCGGAGCCACCGACGACGGCGAGGATTTCACCCTTGTACAAGTCCAGGTCGAGGTTCTCGTGCACGCTTTGCGAACCAAACCGGTTGCACAGCCCGCGGACTTCGATCACCGCCTCAGTGGGCGCACGGCGCAGACGACTCACCAGCCCATCTCCATGAAAAACAGTGCGGCGACCGCATCCAGCACGATCACCACGAAAATCGATTGCACCACACTGGAGGTGGTGTGGGCGCCGACGGACTCGGCGCTGCCGCTGACCTTGAAACCTTCGAGGCAGCCGATGGCCGCGATAAGGAACGCGAAGATCGGCGCCTTGACCATGCCGACTAGGAAGTGCTGCACGCCAATGTCCGATTGCAGCAGCGACAGGAACATTGCCGGCGAAATATCCAGGGCCACGGCACACACCACACCGCCGCCGATAATGCCCGAGAGCATTGCCAGGAACGTCAGCATCGGCAGCGCCACCAGCAATGCCAGTACGCGGGGCAGCACCAGCAACTCCATCGGGTCGAGGCCCAGGGTGCGGATCGCATCGATCTCTTCGTTGGCCTTCATCGAGCCGATTTGTGCGGTGAAGGCACTGGCGGTGCGGCCCGCCATCAGGATCGCGGTGAGCAACACGCCGAACTCCCGCAGGAAGGAGAACGCCACCAGGTCCACGGTGAAAATGCTCGCGCCAAAACTGGCCAGCACCGTGGCACCGAGAAACGCCACCACTGCGCCCACCAGGAAGGTCAGCAAGGCCACGATGGGGGCCGCGTCGAGGCCGGTTTGTTCGATATGCGCAACCATTGGCGTCACGCGCCAGCGCTTGGGCCGGAATACGCCACGGGCGAAGGTTTCGAGGATCAGGCCGATAAAGCCCAGCAGTTTCATGCCGTCTTGCCAGACGGTGTAGACCGCGCCGCCGATGCGCGCCAGCAACATGATGCCGGCGGCTTCTTCCGGTTCCTTGACCGGCACACAGAAGTCGTTCAGAGAGCGGTAGACGGTTTTCAGTAACGCGCGGTCGGCGGTCGAGAGGCTGCAGTCGGTCTGTTCGGCGGACTGTTCGATGCGCTCGGGGCCGAGCAATTCCACCAGCAGCGAGGCGCCGGCCGTGTCCAGGGCGCCGAGGCCGTTAAGGTCGATACGTGCGCCAGCGTCGTACTGGCCGTCGAGCTTTTCCGACAGCTTCTTCAGGTTGGCATAGTGGGCAAGCGTCCAATCCCCTGTAATCCTCAGCAATGGAGGCTGGGTGGACGTGTCCAGATGGGCTGCACCGGCCGTTGTGCTACTGGTCATAAGCTCCGAGCTTGTTTGGCTATTCCAGAATTCCTACGTAATAGCACGATCCTGCCTACTTTGGCGCGTCTGGCGTTGTAGCGCCCTGACCGGGGTCAGTTACCTTGAAGCGCAACACGCCGATCACTTGGCCATCTTCGGTCAGCACCCGTACCTGCCAGCGTCCTACCGAGTCGGGGGGGAAGTTCTGCTTGTGGGTCCAGGCCCGATAACCTTCCTTGCGCCCGCCATGGATGTCCAGGGCGATGCGGTCGACTTCCTTGCCGTTGAATTTCCACACATGGTAGATCCGCTCATCCAGGCCGCGCGGCGCGTTGATCGCGGTGTAGGCATACAGCCCGCTGCTGCGCAGTTGGGCGGCGCTGACTTCTTTCAGGTCATCGCCGGGCGTGCGGTCCTGCAATTGGGTGCTGATGGCCACTTCGGTCATCCACAGCGTAGCGGGCGGCACCCAAGTGCGCAGGAACCAGCCGGCGCAACCAATCGCTGCGGTAACCCCCAACAGCATCGCCCAGCCCTTGATGCTACGCAGCGGCAGGCTCACGGCCAGGCTCGGGATAGAGAGCGCCATCGCCACGCCGAGGGCCAGTTTGTAACTCTCGGCGGTGGTCAGGTGCAGGATGATCGGCAGCGCGGTCAGCAGGGCTGCGAACAGGGTCAGGGTGTGCAGTGCGAGAAACAGCGAGCGCTTGGGTGCCAGCCACTTGTAGTACAGCGGGTCGGTGATCGATACCAGTGCCGCCGCGCCCAGCAGGCCGGTAAAGATCGACTGGCCGCTGTTCCAGGTGGTGGTGACAAAAAAGAACGGCAGGACAAAAAACAGGCTTTCCTGATGGATCATCTGCGTGGCGTAGCGCAGCAGCGGTTCGGGGATTTCCCGTTTGAAGACTTTGCTGAACAGTTGGGTGAGGCTGTTTTCGAGCATCAGCCATAACCAGCTCACCAGCATGATGATCGCGATCCAGCTGGCCATGCCTTGCTGGCGATCCACCAGGATGAAGCTGCCCACACCCGAGATGAAACCGCCGAGTGCAATCACCCCTGGGTAGCGCTTCATCAGCTCGAGGATGCGCTGGATGGTGTGGGTCAGGATAGGCATTCGGCAGTTCACAGTCTTTGTAGGAAAAATCCCAGACAGAATAACGTTTTAGCCGTTTTCTCGGGGCCCGATTACGCAATCCCTTTGCGATAACGCCACACGCCTAGTAAAACAATCGCAATCAGCCCCAGTGCGCCTGCGGCGATCCAGTTGAGGCTATCGTAGCTGAACAACGGTTTCTCGATGCGCCAGTAGCCGTTCTGCTTGAACAGCTCGCGCATGGCCTGGTTGGCTTGCTCCAGGCTGACGGCCTTGATGCGCTTGGCCGGGTCGCTGAAATGCCCTTTGGCGTAGTCGCCCGAGGCACTCCAGTAATAGTCGGCCAACGCGCTGTTGCCTTGAACGGCCCACGCCTGGCGGGCAATGGCGGCTTGTTGCAGGCGGGCGAAGGTGGCCGGGTCGAGGCCGTCCTTGAGCAACTGGGCCCTGAGGGTTTCCAGCACGTGCTCGGCTTCGGGCAGGTTGTCGCGTTCAAGGTCGGCGTTGAGGCTCATGAAGCCGACGCCGCCCAGCACTTCGCGCTCGCTCCATGGGCCATAGGACAAGCCGTGCTGCAAGCGCAATTGACGATACAGCGCCCAATCCAGGTAGTCCTTGAGCAGGTCGAAGGTTTCATCGTACTGGTCGTCCAGCACCGGCTCGGGGAATAACCAGTGCAGCTTGGCGTTGTCACCGACCCAGCCATGGATCAGGTCGCGGCGGACGGCGGCGGCGTGTTGAATCTCCGGCAACGGGCGATGTTCGCTGGGGTCAACCGGATCCAGTGCGCCGTAGGTGCGTTCGAGATAGGCCGGCAGCAGCTTGTCGAGGTCGCCGACGATGATCAGGGTCATGTTGTTGGGGGCGTACCAGGCCTTGCGCAGCTTTTCCAACTGGTCGCGGGTCAGGTGCTCGACTTCGGCCCGCTCGGCGCATTTGAGCCCCAGTTCGACGGCAAGCTGACTGCTGGCCTTGTGGCCGAGGTCCTGGCGGTCCAGCAGCCGTTGCAGGTGTGAGTAATGGCCGCCGTCTTCGCGCTCCACCACCTGTTTGGCGGCATTGATGTTGGCGTCGGTCAGTTGGGTGCGGGTGATGATGGCCAGCAGCAGGTCGAGCACCTTGCGCTGGTTCTGCGCCGGAGCCTCGATGACGAAAGTGGTGTCGGCATTGCTGGTGTAGGCGTTCCAGTCGCCGCCGAGGGCTTGCATGCGTTCTTCCAGCTCACCTTCGCCGCCACCGTCGATTCCGCTGAACAGCAAATGCTCCAGCAGGTGCGGCAGTTCCTTGTCTTCGCAACTGAAGTCATCCAGGCCCACACCCACCACCAGGCGGATTGCCACGTGGCCGCGTTCGGTGCCCGGCTTGAGCAGCAATTGCAGGCCGTTGGGCAGGGTGTAGCCCTCGACTTGCAGGCGGTCAAAGGCAAAGGTGTGTGCCGAACCCATGAGCAGGCAGGCGAATAGCAGGCGACGCATAACAGGCTTCCTGGCGAGTGAGGTCCGTTGTTAACTGACTTCACTCGCCGTCGTACGTTCAGGGCGAATGGGTGATGTCGGCAATATCGTCCGCCGAGAGGGCGCCGGTGTCGGTGGTTTCCAGCACCACATAAGCGCTGCTGCAGAACAGCGAGTTGAGACGCTTCATGTCGGCAATCAGCTCCAGGTGCAAGGAACTGGTCTCCAGGCTCTGTACGATTTTACGTTGCAAGCGGCTGACGTGGGCGTGGGCCAGGCGACGCTCCTGGGCGCGGAAGCGGCGCTTTTCCCGCAGCAGTTGCCGGGCGCTTTCCGGGTCGGCACTGAGGAACACCGAGAGCCCCAGGCGCAGGTTGGCGATCAGTTGGGTTTGCAGGCCCGCGAGTTCCTCCAGGCCGACTTCGGAGAATGAACGGCGCTGGGAGGTCTTTTGCTGCTGGACCTTGCGCAGCATGCGTTCGATCAGGTCGCCGGCCAGTTTCAGGTTGATCGACAGTTCGATGATCTCGGCCCAGCGTCGGCTGTCCTGTTCGCTGAGGTCTTCCCGGGGCATTTGCGCGAGGTAGAGCTTGATCGCGCTGTAGAGCGCCTCGACATCGTCGCTCAGGCTGCGCATTTCCTGGGTGATGGCGGTTTGCTTGCCGCGCAGCACCTCCAGCATCGAGGTCAGCATGTTGTCGATCAGGTCGCCCAGACGCAGGGTTTCGCGGGCGGCGTTGGCCAGTGCCAGGCTTGGGGTGGCGAGTGCTGCCAGGTCCAGGTGGCGCGGCTTGGCCAGGCCGTTGACCTCTTCGCGTTCCGGGAGCAACCAGGCGCACAAGCGGGACATCGGGCCGATGGTGGGCAGCAGGATCAGGCAGCGAATAACGTTATAGAGCAGGTGGAAGGTGATCACCATGCCTTGGGCGCTGTAGTCCAGGTTATCCATCCAGCCGACCAGCGGGTCGAGTACCGGGATGATCAGCAGCAAGCCGATCAGCTTGTACAGCAGGCTGCCCAGGGCCACCTGGCGCCCGGCGGCGTTCTGCATGCTGGTGCTGAGGAAGGCCAGCACGCCGCTGCCGATGTTGGCGCCGATCACCAGGCCGATGGCCACGTGCAGGCCGATCACGCCGGCACCGGCGAGGGTCGCGGTCAGCAGGACGGCGGCCAGGCTGGAGTAGGAAATCATCGCGAACAGTGCGCCGACCAGGGCATCGAGCAAGATGTCGCCGGTCAGCGAGGCGAACAGGACCTTGACGCCCTGCGCGTGGGTGATCGGGCCCGCGGCTTCGACGATCAGTTGCAGCGCAAGGATGATCAGCCCGAGGCCGATCCCGACACGGCCCATCTGCCCGGCGCGTGTCTGTTTGCGCGACAGGAAGAAAATCACCCCGAGGAAAATCAACAGCGGCGACAGCCACGACAGGTCAAAGGTCAGCACCCGGGCCATCAGCGCGGTACCGACATCGGCACCGAGCATGGTCGCCAGGGCGGGCATCAGGCCCATCAGGCCCTGGCCGACAAACGAAGTCACCAGCATCGCCGTGGCGTTGCTGCTTTGCACCATGGCCGTCACCAGGATGCCGGCGATAAACGCCAGCCAGCGCTTGGACATGTTCTGCCCGATGACCTGGCGCAAGTTGGAGCCGTAGACCCGCAGGATGCCGGTACGGACGATGTGCGTGCCCCAGATCAGCAGGGTTACCGCGGAAAGCAGATTGAGCAGGGTCAGCATGCTGGGCCCCCTGTGTTGAGTCGTGCTCCAATCGGAGCAAGTGAATAGTGCCGCGTGCCGTTCTACGTCTTGTACTTAAGCTGTAGTTGGCGAATGGGCTCGGCGCCAGCATCGCATAGCTAAAGTCGGGATTGAAACAAAACTGTCATGAAATCAGCTTTTTGCAGATGAAAAAAAGGGGCTCTAAAGCCCCTTTTTCAGCAGCGGGTCCAGGTTATTGACCCGGAATGTCCTTGCGCAGTTTCACAGGATCCTGCTGTTTCTTCTTTTTCGCGATGGCGGTACGCATCTTGATGTTCACCGCTTCAACCGCCAGGGAGAACGCCATGGCGAAGTAAACGTAGCCTTTTGGCACGTGAACGTCGAAGGCTTCGGCGATCAGCACGGTACCCACCACCAGCAGGAACGACAGCGCCAGCATCTTCAGCGACGGGTGTTTGTCGATGAAATCGCTGATGGTGCCAGCGGCCAGCATCATCACGAGTACGGCGACGATGATCGCGGCCACCATCACCGGTACGTGGGAAACCATACCGACGGCGGTAATCACCGAGTCCAGGGAGAACACGATGTCGATGATCGCGATCTGGATGATGGTGTAGATGAACTTGCCACCGGCGCCCTTCGGCTCGTCGTGGGTTTCGTCTTCACCTTCCAGGGCGTGGTACATCTCCTGGGAGCTTTTCCACAGCAGGAACAGGCCACCGAAGAACAGGATCAGGTCGCGGCCGGAAATGCCTTGGCCGAACACCACGAACAGATCGTCGGTGAGGCGCATGACCCAAGTGATCGACAGCAGCAACAGGATCCGCGTGACCATCGCCAGCGCCAGGCCGAAGATCCGGGTACGCGCCTGCATGTGCTTGGGCATGCGGCTGACCAGGATCGAAATCATGATGATGTTATCGATGCCCAGGACGATCTCGAGGGCCGTCAGGGTGAAGAAGGCAATCCAGATTTCCGGATTGGTCAGCCATTCCATGTGTATTCCTTTGAGCGAGTGTTAGACCGCGCCAGCCTTAAGAGCCGGCGCAGTGAGTTGTACGATTATAGAGTGCTGAACAGCGGAAAAATCCCCATCAGCAAAGCGGCGACCATTATGCACAGGCACACCAGCACCGCCCACTTGAGGGTGAAGCGCTGGTGATCGCCAAATTCGATACCCGCCAGGGCTACCAGCAAGTAGGTCGATGGAACCAGTGGGCTCAACAAGTGCACAGGCTGGCCAACGATTGAGGCGCGGGCCATTTCCACGGCAGTGATGCCGTAGTGGCTGGCGGCTTCGGCCAGTACCGGCAGAACGCCGTAGTAGAAGGCATCGTTGGACATGAAGAAGGTAAACGGCATGCTCACCAGCGCGGTGATCACGGCCAGATAAGGCCCCAGCGCGTCAGGGATGACGGCCAGCAGGCTCTTGGACATGGCATCGACCATGCCGGTACCGGACAGGATGCCGGTGAAGATACCGGCGGCGAAGATCAGGCCTGTGACTGCCAGGACGCTGCCGGCATGGGCGGCGATCCGGTCTTTCTGCATCTGCAGGCACGGGTAGTTGACGATCATCGCGATACTGAAGGCCACCATGAACAGTACCGGCAGTGGCAACAGGCCGGCGATCAAGGTGCACATCAGGGCGAAGGTCAGTGCGCCGTTGAACCAGATCAGTTTCGGACGGCGGGCGTCCGGGTATTGCGAGACGCTGATTTCGCTGTGGTCGATTTCATCGCCTTGCAGGTGCAGCTCGCCCAGGCGTGCCCGTTCGCGCTTGCCGTACATATAGGCAATCACCAGGATGGCGACGACGCCGGCGGCCATGGCTGGAATCATCGGGACGAAAATATCCGATGGGTCCACGTGCAATGCACTGGCGGCGCGGGCGGTCGGGCCACCCCATGGGGTCATGTTCATCACCCCACCGGCGAGGATGATCAGGCCGGCCATGATCCGCGGGCTCATGCCGATGCGCTGGTACAGCGGCAGCATGGCGGCCACGCAGATCATGTAGGTGGTGGCGCCGTCTCCGTCCAGTGATACCACCAGGGCCAGCACGGCGGTGCCGACCGAGACCTTCAGCGGGTCGCCCTTGACCAGCTTGAGGATCTTGCGCACGGCCGGGTCGAACAGGCCGGAGTCGATCATCAAGGCGAAATAGAGGATGGCAAACATCAGCATTACGCCGGTCGGCGCAAGCTTGGTGATGCCCGCGAGCATCATCGGGCCGATCTGCGGGGCAAAGCCGCCGAACAGCGCGAACAGGATCGGTACGATGATCAGGGCGATCAGCGCAGACAGGCGCTTGGTCATGATCAGGAACATGAACGTGATGACCATGGCAAAGCCAAGGAAAGTCAGCATAGGAATACTCCAGGCGTAGCGCGGCTAGGGAATGGCGAACCGGTTGGGTCAGCGCAGAACGAAAGGCACGAGGCGTACGGGTGGAGTCGGGGCAAACAGGCGGGTACGAGCGGACATCGGGAATCACCATTGTTGTTGTTAACAACCGGTCTGTTGCCGGTAGTGGTGGGCGATCCTAGTCCCGGAAGCTTTCA
This sequence comes from Pseudomonas sp. 21615526, assembly GCF_013386245.1. NCBI lineage: Bacteria > Pseudomonadati > Pseudomonadota > Gammaproteobacteria > Pseudomonadales > Pseudomonadaceae > Pseudomonas > Pseudomonas sp. 21615526. The sequence goes on from NZ_JACAOM010000007.1 coordinate 82,640, forward strand.
GCCAGCTTTCGCTTGAGAAACGGGCTACGTTGAATGGACGACTGGTCCTGTATGAAATAAGGACGTGGGAGACAGAGCATGCATGAGCAACACCAAGGCGGCTGCCATTGCGGGCGGGTGCGTTATCAGTTCAGCGGGGCGTTGGTGGATATTGCCCACTGCCACTGTTCGATTTGCCGGCGGGTCAGCGGCGGCTTGGTGACAACCTGGATCACCCTGCCCCGTTCCGCGTTCGCCTGGGTGGCGGGAACGCCGGCGCAGTACGAATCTTCGCCGACATGCGTGCGGTATTTCTGTTCTAACTGTGGGGCGCATTTGGCGCTGGTAACGCAACTGAGTGCCGAGAGTATCGATGTGACCATCGCAACCCTGGATCACCCGGAGCTGGCCCCGGCAGATCGGCACATCTGGGTAGAGAGCCGATTGCCGTGGTTACACCTGGATGAGCAACTACCGGAAGAAGCCGGAGAAGCGCTCTAGGGCAGTTCGAACCCGCCGGAGGCCTTGTGCAGTGCGCGCAAGTGCTCGCCTAGCTGCTTGAGGTTGGCTTCACATGCGGCAATCTCCGCCGCGCGGGCCGGTTCCAGCAGCGCCCTCACCTCTTTGTCCAGATCGCCGGTCAGCGACTGCAACTGCTTCTGGCGCGCGGCGCTCTCTGATTCCAGGCGTTTGGATTCTGTTGGTTGTGGCAAGCCGTAACCGCTGGTGCCCAGCAGCTCTGCCGGGCGACTGAGGAAGCCACTGTTGGCGAGGATCTGCTGCAACGTCGCGTTGGCCTTTTCCATGCCGCCGTTCTTCAGCTCGCGGGCGCCAAGGTAGCGTTGCTTGACTTCATCCTGGGCCAGCATGAGCTGCTTGCGGAAGCTCGCCTGTTCCAGCAGCAACAAGGCGGCGCTGGCGCGCAGGTCGGCTTCGGCGAACCATGGGCGGCGCTCTTCGGCACTCAGTGACAACCAATCCTCCACTTCAGCCTGTTTGATCGGCAGGCGCTTTTTCAACACCTCGAACATCGCCTGGTAGCGCTCGCGGAAGGAGTCGAAGTGATAGCCGAGGCGCAGCGCGCGTTTTTTGTCGTCCAGCACACTGGTATCGGCCAGGCCTCGGCCCTTGAGGACTTCCAGCAGGCCATTGGGCGTGATGTTGTCCAGGCCGGTCAGCTGCGGGTTGGCGCTGCCGCTGCGTAACAGTTTCAGGCTCTCGACTGCGCAGTTGTTGGAGATGAAGAAGTAGTTGCCGTCGTAGCTCCAGTGCATTTCGGCGGCGTGTTCGACGGTATCGTTGATCTCCTGGCGCGTGAGCTTCAACGGCACCGACGCCAGGCCGCGCAGCTCGGTCTTGGTGTACTCGTCAATGACCTGAGACAGCGGCAGCACGAACAGCCGCGACGGGTATTTGCCGATCAGGCCGTCCCAGCTCGACAGTTGTACGTCACCGACAAACGCGCGGTAGGACAACACCAGGTGCTGGTCCAGGTCCAGGCGACAGTCCGGGCCTCGCGGCCGGCCCGGGGCGCAGATCACCAGGCGCAGCATGCTGTGGCCCCAGCGACTCACGAGGTTCTGGTTGGCTTCGGCCAGCAGGTAGTCGATTTCGTAGACCCGCTCGGGGTCGACCTGGCCCAGTGGAGTCTTGGCGAAGTCGTTGCCGGCGTTGAGGAAGGCGTAGGTTTTGGCACAGGTGTCCTGGGCGGGCGGCGCCCAGCCAAAGTGTTCCTTGTAATAGCGGTACAGCGAAGGCCGGCGGCAGGCATAGCTCGGGTCGAGGAGGAAGTACTCCATGTTGACGGCGACGAATTCCAGCGGGCTGGTGGTTTCGTAGATGTCCGGGCTGCGGGCGACCTGATGGTTGTTCTGTTCACGTTCGCCGCGACGGCCGACGTATTGCGGCCACCCGGCGAGGTCCAGCAGGCGTGGGTCATCGCTGAGGGTAAAGCGGCGGTCGTTCTGGCCCCGGCATTGATCGGGCAGGCCGATCAGGCCGGTGATGTTGTTCTGGCGGCTGCAACGCTGGATCAGCTTGCGGTCGGCGCTGGACCACAGGCGGGCACGGTCATAGATGTGGGTCAGTTCATGCAGCACGGTGGCGAGCATTTCCCGGCGTACGGTGCCGTGGGGGCGATTGGTTTTTTGCGTCGCGGCACTGCCGTCGGTAAGGCTTTCCAGCAAGTTGCTGTTGAGGTCCAGTTCGGACACCAGCGAAGCCTGGCCGTAGGCGTTCTCGGGCATCTTGTCGGTCCAGCCGACGTCGATGGTCCGGTCCAGTTGCTCGATGAAGCGCGGCGGCAACGCCTGCATCGCTTCATCCAGCAATGCCTGGCTCGCCTGCTGCTGGGCCGGGCTCAAGCCATCGGTCTTGAGCCGCAGTTGCAGGGCGGCCTGAGCCGCGCTGGCGCCCAGCAGCAAGGTGCCGGCCAGTAGCCAGGCGGCAATGCGCCTCACAGAGAGAGGATAGCTTCGGCGAGGACCTGGTCGCTGGCGTCGCGGGCTTCCGGCACGCGGGTTCGCAGGGTGTCGAAGGCGGCTTCCAGTTGAGCGCCACGAATCTCGCCATCGCTGGCGACGAAACTGGCGGCATCGTCGTGGGCTTCGCGTACGACTTTGGAGTCGCGGATGGACGTGGTGGTGTCCGAGGTGAAATCGATGGTACGGGCCGAGGCTCGGACGATGATGTTACTGGTGGCCTTCAGGGTTTGTGCCTGGGCAACACCGGCCAACAACAGCAGGCCGAGAGCGGCGGCGATCAGCGGGCTACGCATGGAATGACTCCGAAATACAAAGATGATTATTGGACGAGAATTGCTTGCGCCAGTTCAAGGTCACTGGCGTTAAGTTTTGGCTGGGTATGGCGCAGATAATCCAGCGCTGATTCCAGTCGGGCTCCCCGCCATTGGCCGTCAGTGGCAATGAAAGCGGCAGCGTCATCCTGGGCGGCCAGTATCAGTTTATGGTCGAACGGTGCGGAGGTCACTTTGCTGGTGGCATACGCACTGACAACGAGGCTCTGGGTGGACAGGTCAAAGGCCGGAGCTTGCGTGGACCAGCAGGTGCAAAACACTACGGGAGCGATCAACAGGCGGTATGAAAAAGCCATGGGACTCGACAACTGAAAACGAGCGCCAAGGCTAGCGCAATGCCCGGGCGAGAGCCAGCGCGGAGGGTTCGGGGAGCGCCTGGCGCCCCCTTTATCCCACCTGCGGTCAGATGGCCAGGATCGCCTGGGCCAGCTGCGCGTCAGTCGCGGTATTCAGTTGTGGAGCCTGTTGGCGGATCTGGGCCAGGGCGCTTTCCAGTTTTACGCCACGGATGGCGCCTTCGCTGGCAACGAAGCTGGCGGCGTCGTCACGGGCAGCACGTACGACCTTGTTGTCACGCAGGGAGGAAGTGGCATCGGAGGTGGCGTCTGAGGTGGCTTTCAGTGCGCCGACGATCGAATCCGTGGTCACGATCAGGCTGGAGGCGTTGGCATTGGCAACCAGGGCCAGCAGAGCTGCAGCGCTCAGCAGGTGAAGACGGGACATGGGGTGACTCCTGTAAATGAACGAAAGGGTGGCACAAAGCTACTGCTTGAGCAGCGAGACCATGGGCATCAGACGCCCGTTCTACAGGGTTCGCCACGTGGTAGCCGGATATTAGCCGCCGCTTATCTGTTCGGATAGCTTCCTGCGGTGATTACTCGCGCCAGAACGATTTGGTCAGCTCAGATGCCCGGTCGCCGTGACTGATACCCGCATCGGACAATTCCCGCGGATCCAGTTGAGCCAGCAGCCTGCGTGTGCGGGCCCGTTGCCCCCAGCAGACGAGTGCTGCAGCGGTGCGCTTGAGTAGCTGTATCAACCGAGGGTGTTGCTGGTTTTTGGTATTCATGACGCGCGCCTTTCATGAGGTCCTGGAACACCATCTTGGGCTGGAGGGTGCTACCGGTACAGATACACGCGGGTTAAATTGTACTGCTTAATTGTTATATTTTTTAAACTGTATCGGTCTGTAGAAAGCCGACTGTTTTCGCCATTGAAAATCCAAACCCCAGAAACAGCAGAACCCGCCGCCGGTTACCCGGGGCGGGTTCTGCTTTAACAATTCGGAGTGCTGGCGGTGGACCCGGTGGGTCAGGGCCAGCGGACGCTAATTAGCGCCAGAACGGCTTGCTCAGCTCTTCGTAGCGTTGTGCTTCGCTGATACCGGCGTCAGCCAGCAGACGCGAATCCAGACGAGCCAGTTGATGGCGGCTGGAGATGCGGCGCTGCCACAACATCAGGTTGGCGAGAACGCGCAGAGGCAGGGAAGCCTGGGTGTTTACAGCTTTTTCTTCGAAGAACAGATCGGAACTGAGTGTACGTTCCATGATGACATCCTTCCGCTTGTGGCGGGATTAGGTAGTGGTTTAACTGGTGCCAATGATCCTCCTCCCGCGCAAGACTCTCTAGATACAGTTCACCTGTATTGTGAGGGGCCAGTTAACTGTTTATAGGGGCTGTACTGTACGAAATTGGGGCAACTGTACCTGTCGGCACTTTTATGGTGCGTTTTAGGCGTTTATGGAGTTCGAGGCAGGATATTTCAGTAGGAAATGACCGGTACAGCAGTACAGTTTTTTATAAAACTTGGGCTCGGAAGCTCGGGCTGATGAAACTGTGTTTGCATCAGCCCGAATCTGTATCAATCACGCCTTCAGCATATGCCCGGTTTCTTCCAGGTTGATGTGCCAACTCAGTGCTTCTCGCAGGATATGCGGGGTGTGCCCGCCCAGCACACAGGCTTGGGTGAAGTAGGTGTTCAGGGCATCGCGGTACGCCGGGTGCACACAGTTGTCGATGATGACCCGAGCCCGCTCCCGCGGCGCCAGGCCCCGCAGGTCCGCCAGGCCGACCTCGGTCACGAGGATGTCGACGTCATGCTCGGTATGGTCCACATGGCTGACCATTGGCACCACGCTGGAAATCGCGCCGGCCTTGGCAATCGACTTGGTGACAAAGATCGCCAGGTGCGCGTTGCGCGCAAAGTCGCCCGAGCCGCCAATTCCGTTCATCATCCGGGTGCCGCAGACGTGGGTGGAGTTGACGTTGCCATAGATGTCGAACTCCAGCGCGGTGTTAATGCCGATGATGCCCAGGCGCCGCACCACTTCCGGGTGATTGGAGATTTCCTGGGGCCGCAGCACCAATTTGTCTTTGTAGCGCTCCAGGTTGCCGAACACGTCGGCGTTGCGCCGTTCCGACAATGTGATCGAACTGCCTGAGGCAAAGCTCAGCTTGCCTGCGTCGATCAGGTCGAATGTGGAATCCTGGAGGACTTCCGAATACATCGTCAGGTCTTCGAAGGGCGACTCGATCAAACCGCACATCACCGCATTGGCGATGTTGCCGATGCCTGCCTGCAGCGGGCCGAGCTTGTTGGTCATGCGTCCGGCGTCGACTTCTTCTTTAAGGAAGTTGATCAGGTGATTGGCGATCGACTGGGTGTCGCTGTCGGGCGGCGTCACGGTGGAGGCCGAATCCGCCTGATTGGTGATGACGATCGCGACGATCTTTTCCGGCGGAATCGGAATCGCGGTGCTGCCGATACGGTCGTCCACGGCCACCAGCGGAATTGGCGTGCGGGTCGGGCGATAGCTCGGGATATAGATGTCGTGCAGGCCTTCCAGGTTCGGGTTATGCGCCATATTGATCTCGACGATCACCTGCTTGGCGAAAATCGCGAAACTGGCGGAGTTGCCCACGGAAGTGGTTGGCACAATGTGGCCTTGCTCGGTGATCGCTACGGCTTCGATCACCGCGATGTCCGGTAGCTTGAGCTGATTGTTGCGCAGCTGCTCGACGGTTTCCGACAAATGCTGGTCGATAAACATCACCTCGCCGGCGTTGATCGCCTTGCGCAGGGTGCTATCTACCTGAAATGGCATGCGTCGCGACAGTACACCGGCTTCGGTCAGTTGCTTGTCCAGGTCGTTGCCCAGGCTGGCGCCGGTCATCAGGGTAATTTTCAGCGGTGATGTCTTGGCGCGTTCGGCCAAGGCGTGGGGCACGGCCTTGGCCTCACCGGCGCGGGTGAAGCCGCTCATGCCGACGGTCATGCCGTCCTGGATCAGTGCGGCAGCGTCAGCCGCGCTCATGACCTTGTTCAACAACGAAGGCAAGCGGATACGATCACGGTACATGGATTGTTATCTCGGGCTACGGAAGCAAGATGCGCAGTCTAGTGATTTCAAAAAATTTCGTCCCGCTACCATGGTCGAATGCCAGGCAGCGATTTAGAGCCTTTTGTCGGTTTTTACCGGCAATAAAAAACCCCAGCCTACTAAAGGCCAGGGTTTTGGGTATTGCGCTGGCGCAGTGTTTATTCGACGGCCTTGACCATGTCTTCGATGACCTTCTTGGCGTCGCCGAAGACCATCATGGTCTTGTCCAGGTAGAACAGTTCGTTGTCCAGGCCGGCATAGCCGCTGGCCATCGAGCGCTTGTTGACGATGATGGTCTTGGCCTTGAACGCTTCGAGGATCGGCATGCCCGCGATGGGCGACTTGGGATCGTTCTTGGCGGCCGGGTTGACCACGTCGTTGGCGCCTAGCACCAGTACCACGTCGGCCTGGCCGAACTCGGAGTTGATGTCTTCCATCTCGAACACCTGGTCGTAAGGCACTTCTGCCTCGGCCAGCAATACGTTCATGTGACCAGGCATACGGCCTGCAACCGGGTGGATCGCGTACTTCACGGTCACGCCGCGGTGGGTCAGCTTCTCGGTCAGCTCTTTCAGCGCATGTTGTGCCCGTGCCACCGCCAGGCCGTAGCCCGGTACGATGATTACGGTGTCGGCGTTGGTCAGCAGGAAGGTTGCATCGTCAGCCGAGCCGGATTTCACCGGGCGCGCTTCTTTCGAGCCGGCCGGGCCGGCGGCGTCTGCCGTGTTGCCGAAACCGCCGAGCAGTACATTAAAGAAGGAGCGGTTCATCGCCTTGCACATGATGTACGACAGGATCGCACCGCTTGAACCCACCAGCGAACCGGCGATGATCAGCATCGAGTTGTTCAGCGAGAAGCCGATCCCCGCCGCAGCCCAGCCGGAGTAGCTGTTGAGCATCGAGACGACCACCGGCATGTCGGCGCCGCCAATCGGGATAATGATCAGCACGCCCAGCACGAACGCCAGGGCCAGCATCAATGCGAAGGCGCTGAGGTTGCCGGTGAACATGAAGGCCAGGCCCAGGCCCAGCGTCAACAGCCCCAGCACCAGGTTCAGCTTGTGCTGACCGCCGAACTGTACTGGTGCGCCCTGAAACAGGCGGAACTTGTACTTACCCGACAGCTTGCCGAAGGCGATGACCGAGCCGGAGAACGTAATTGCACCGATGGCTGCACCGAGGAACAACTCCAGGCGGTTACCGGCGGGGATCGAATCCCCCAGGTGTTTCACGATACCCAGCGACTGTGGTTCCACGACTGCGGCGATGGCGATAAACACTGCAGCCAGGCCGATCATGCTGTGCATGAACGCCACCAGCTCCGGCATCTTGGTCATTTCCACGCGCTTGGCCATGATCGAGCCGGCGGTGCCGCCGACCAGCAGGCCAACGATGACGTAGCCAATTCCGGCAGTGGCCAGCTCGGCGCCGAGCTTATAGATGAGGCCCACGGTGGTGAGTACTGCCAGCGCCATGCCGAGCATGCCGAACAGGTTGCCGCGCCGGGACGTCGTCGGGTGTGACAGGCCTTTAAGGGCCTGGATAAAGCAGATCGACGCGATCAGGTAGAGCGTCGTGACCAGATTCATGCTCATGACGATGGCGCCTCTTCTTTTGCTTTCGGGGCTTTCTTCTTGAACATCTCAAGCATCCTGCGGGTAACCAGGAAGCCACCGAACACGTTGACCGCCGCGAGGGCTACGGCCAGGGTGCCCATGGTCTTGCCCAGTGGTGTCACGGTGAGTGCGGCTGCCAGCATGGCGCCGACGATCACGATCGCCGAAATTGCGTTGGTCACGGCCATCAGCGGGGTGTGCAGGGCCGGGGTGACGTTCCAGACCACGTGATAACCGACATAAATCGCCAGCACGAAGATGATCAGGTTGTAGATACCGGGGGAAATAAGCTCTTCCATCGTCTGAATCCCTGCTTAGGCGTTTTTGCGGATGACTTGGCCGTCGCGGCACATCAGGCACGCGGCGACGATGTCGTCTTCGAGGTTGATTTCAAACTGCCCTTCCTTGGTGAAGACCAGCTTCAGGAAGTCCAGCAGGTTGCGTGCGTACAGCGCCGAGGCATCGGCGGCGACGGCGCCGGCCAGGTTGGTCGGGCCGCAGATGGTCACACCGTTTTCCACGACCACCTGGTCTGCCACGGTCAGCGGGCAGTTGCCGCCCTGGGCTGCGGCGAGGTCGATGACCACCGAGCCTGGCTTCATCTGAGCGACGGTCTCGGCGCTGAGCAGGGTCGGTGCCTTGCGGCCCGGAATCAGTGCGGTGGTGATGACGATGTCGGCTTGCTTGGCACGTTCATGCACGGCCAGGGCCTGGCGCTGCATCCAGCTTGTTGGCATTGGGCGCGCGTAACCGCCCACGCCAACCGCGCATTCACGTTCTTCATCAGTTTCGTATGGCACGTCGACGAACTTGGCGCCCAGGGATTCGATCTGTTCCTTTACCGCCGGACGCACGTCGGACGCTTCGATGACCGCACCCAGGCGTTTCGCGGTAGCGATCGCCTGCAGCCCTGCTACACCAGCTCCAAGAATCAGCACGCGAGCGGCTTTCACCGTTCCGGCGGCGGTCATCAGCATTGGCATGAAGCGTGGGTAGTGATGGGCGGCGAGCAGTACAGCCTTGTAGCCGGCAATGTTTGCCTGGGAAGAAAGCACATCCAGGCTCTGCGCGCGGGAGGTGCGCGGCGCGGCCTCAAGGGCAAAGGCCGTGATGCCATGCTCGGCCAGTCGAGTGATGGTTTCGTTGCTGAACGGATTGAGCATGCCCACCAGCACTGCGCCGCTTTTGATCAGCGTCAGTTCGCTGTCATTGGGGGCGACTACCTTGAGGATCAGCTCGGCGCCGAATGCATCACTGGCGTTGCCAATGGTTGCGCCTGCCGCTTCATAGGCACTGTCGACGACACTGGCATTGATGCCTGCCCCGCTTTGCACAGTGACCTTGTGGCCCTGGCCGATCAGCTTCTTGATGGTTTCCGGGGTGGCAGCCACCCGCGTTTCACCGGTCTGGGTTTCGAGAGGAACACCAATGTGCACGTCAAATCTCCTGCATGATCTTTTTGCTTTGATTTTTGTAAAAGGCCAGTGCGCCACGACAGGCGAATCTGGGCGGCCGATCAGCACGATCCCGCTGAAATACAGCGGGGCGCGGCATTTTGCAGGCGAACTTTACGGCCTTCAAGAGATTATGACGGGTGACGAAAAATTAACTACAAGTCACCCCGTGACCGATTGTCGCAATGGATAGATTAAAGTCGTTTAAATACAGGAGATTAAAGAGTTTTTACCGAAATATCAGCGCATCTCCATCGCCGACGTGAATGCTTGGGCATCGCTGCAATTTTATGGCTACAGGCCAATACCTACATGGCTTAAAGGCCATTTCAGGGTCAAAAGATGCGGTCTTCTAAATTGCGACATATATATACATATGTAGGTATTTTATTTTGTTGACTACAAAGTTAATAAATTGACGAAGACCCTTTAGAGATTGGGGTTGTAACGATGCGACTGATCAATCAGCCAGTCTCTGAACGCATGCAGAGAAGCGGATTCGACCTTTCTCTCGGGAATCATCAGGTAGTAAGCCTTTGAGCTCGCCAGTACCTGAGGGCTGGCAATCACCAAGTGCCCATCGCTCAGTTCCCTTTGAATAAGGAACGGCGGTATCAGTGC
>NZ_JACAOM010000070.1:0-72062 GCF_013386245.1 Pseudomonas sp. 21615526
GGTCAGCTCATAGTTGGGGGTGTCGTCGCTGAACGGGATTGGCGGGAACAGCATCCAGCCGCCGTCCTTCTTGATCAGGTTCTGCACGTATTCACTGCGGTAATCCGCCTGGAACGGCAGTTGCCCGCCGAACTCCTGCTCGGTGTAGCGCTTGAACACCGGGAAATACAGCTCATTCTGGTAGCTGAGCACCAGGGGTTTGTCATTGGCGATCAACTCGCCGCCGAGGGTCAGGATAAACAGGCCGATAAACAGCCACAGCGACCACCAGCCGCGGCGGTTTTTCTTGAAGCGTTCAAAGCGCCGACGGGCCACGGGAGAGAGCTTGAGCATCAGGCGTTCCTCGCGGCGAAGTCGATACGCGGGTCCACCAGGGTGTAGCAGAGGTCACCGATGAGTTTTATCAAAAGGCCAAACAGCGTGAAGATAAACAACGAACCGAACACCACCGGATAATCCCGTGAAACTGCAGCTTCGTAGCTCATGCGACCGAGGCCGTCGAGGGAGAAGATCACCTCGATCAGCAGCGAGCCGGCAAAGAACACCGCGATAAATGCCTGGGGAATCCCCGAGATCACCAGCAGCATGGCATTGCGAAACACATGCCCGTAAAGCACCCGGCGTTCACTCAAGCCTTTGGCCCGGGCGGTGACCACGTACTGGCGGGTGATTTCATTGAGGAACGAGTTTTTCGTGAGGATGGTCAAGGTGGCGAAGCCGCCGATCACCAGGGCGCTGACCGGCAGTACCAGGTGCCAGAAGTAATCGGCGATCTTGCCGACGGTGCTCAACTGGTCGAAGTTTTCCGAGACCAGCCCGCGCACCGGAAACCAGTTCAACGAAGTGCCGCCGGCGAACACCACGATCAGGAACATCGCAAACAGGAACGCCGGCATCGCATAGCCAATCACGATCGCGGTGCTGCTCCACACATCAAAACTGCTGCCATGGCGCACCGCCTTGCGAATCCCCAGCGGGATCGACACCAGGTAGGTGATCAAGGTGGCCCACAGGCCGAGGGAAATGGTCACCGGCATCTTTTCGAGGATCAGGTCGGTCACGCTTTTGCCACGGAAGAAACTGTTGCCGAAGTCCAGCTGGGCGTAGCTCTTGAGCATCAGCCACAGGCGTTCCGGCGCGGGCTTGTCGAAGCCGTATTGTTTTTCGATGTCCTTGATCAGTTTCGGGTCCAGGCCACGGCTGGCCCGGGAGCCGCTGCTGAGGCTTTCGGCAGACGAGCCGCCGACGCCACCGCCGCCGATACCTTGCAGGTGGGCGATGGCCTGTTCCACCGGCCCGCCGGGCGCGGCCTGCACGATAACGAAATTCACCAGCAGGATAATCACCAGGGTGGGAATGATCAGCAGCAAGCGCCGCACGATATAGGCAAACATCAGCGGGCTCCCGGGCGTTTGGTCAGTTCGGCTTTCATCTGCTCGTTAGTGAGCGGTGTGGGGCTGATTTCCCACCAGGTTTCCAGGGCCTCATCGGTCTTGGCTTCCACGGCCGGGCGGCCGAAGCGGTTCCACCACGCGGCGGAGGTGCCCGGCGGGTAGTAGTTGGGGATCCACAGGTAATTCCATTGCAGCACGCGGTCCAGGGCGTGGGCGTAACTGAGCATCAGCGACTGGGTATCAGCCTTGACCAGGCCGTTGATCAGGCTGTCGACGGCCGGGTCTTTCAGCACCATGTAGTTGTTGGCGCCGGTATCAAACGCGGCGGCGGAACCGAAGTAGTTGTACAGCTCCATCCCCGGCGAGGTGGTAACCGGGAAGCCGGTGACGATCATGTCGTAGTCCCGGGCCATCAGGCGGTTGACGTATTGCGAGGAGTCAATGCGGCGGATGTTGAGGGTGATGCCGATCTGCGCCAGGTTGCGCTTGTACGGCAACAACAGGCGCTCAAGGCCGTTCTGGGCGTTGAGGAAGGTGAACTCCAGCGGCTCGCCCTCGGCATTCACCAGCTTGTCACCGTCGGGCTTCCAGCCGGCCTGTTCCAGCAGGGCCAGGGCTTGCAGCTGCTTGTCGCGGATCATCCCGGTGCCGTCAGTGGTGGGGGCCTTGAACACCTGGGTGAAGACTTCGTCGGGAATCTGCCCGCGCAAAGGTTCCAGGATCGCCAGTTCCTGGGCATCCGGCAGTTGGGTCGCCGCCAGCGGGCTGTTGGAGAAGAAGCTTTGCTGACGGATGTACATGTTGCGCATCATCTGCCGGTTGGCCCACTCGAAGTCCCACAGCATGGCCAGGGCCTGGCGCACGCGGCGGTCCTTGAACATCGGTTTTTGCACGTTGAACACGTAGCCCTGGGCCGGCTGCGGTGCCTCCTTGGCCAGGTGCGCGCGTTGCAGGCGGCCATCATCGAGGGCCGGGCCGTTGTAGCCGATGGAGTAGCCGGTGGCAGAGAATTCGCGGTTGAAGTCATAGGCACCGCCCCGCAGGACCTGGCGGGCGACTTCGGTGTCGCCGAAGTATTCCAGGCTCAGGTGATCGAAGTTGTACAGGCCACGGCTGATGGGCAGGTCCTTGCCCCACCAGTTCGGGTCACGCTTGAAGGTGATGGTGTTGCCGGCATCCACCTTACTGATGGTGTAGGGGCCGCTGCCGAGGGGAATCTCGTAGCCGCCGCCGTCGGCGAAGTTGCGGGTCTTCCACCAATGCTCGGGGAACACCGGCAGGGTCGCGACATCCAGGGGCAGGGTGCGGTTTTCGTTGCTGGAGAAATCGAAGCGCACCTGGCGCAGGCCTTCGACTTCGACGTGTTTGACGTCGGCGAACAGCGTGCGGTAGCGCAGGCTGCCCTGGGTCATCAGCAGGTCAAAGGAGTAACGCACGTCTTCGGCGGTGATCGGTTGGCCATCGGCGAAACGCGCCTTGGGGTTCAGGTAGAAACGCAGGGACAGACCGTCGTCTGACCGCTCCATCTTTTCCGCCACCAGGCCGTAGACCGTGTAGGGCTCGTCCAGCGAACGCAGGGCCAGGGGCGAATACAGCCAGCCGTCGACCTGGCTGACCCCGATGCCTTTGTCTCCATAAGGCAGTACATGGTCGTAGCGCCCGATTTCGATCGCCGAACGCCGCAGGCTGCCGCCCTTGGGGGCATTGGGGTTGGCGTAGTCGAAATGGGTGAAGCCGGGTTGGTATTTGGCCGGCTCGCCGTACACGGTCAATGCCGATTGCGGCGCGGCGATCACGGCGGTGCTGGCCAGCAACAGGGCCAGGGTGGAGCAAAACAGGGTAGAAAAAGCGACTCGCATTATCAGCCTTGGGCGCCGGGTGAAGAGGTAAAGGGATTTGTACGCTATGCGCGTACGCCTCGCCAGTCATCACACTGTCACAGATGCACAACGGCCCACCAAAGGGTGGGCCGTTGTTTAAACATTAGCGCGGACTGATCAGTCCTGACGGCTGGTTACTTCCAGCAGGTGATAACCGAACTGGGTTTTCACTGGGCCTTGCACGGTGTTGACCGGGGCGCTGAATACGACGGTGTCGAATTCCTTGACCATTTGGCCCGGGCCGAACGAACCGAGGTCGCCGCCTTGACGGCTGGACGGGCAGGACGAGTTGGCTTTGGCAACTTCGGCGAAGTCGGCGCCGCCTTCGATTTGCGCTTTCAGTTCGTTGCACTTGTCTTCGGTGGCAACGAGGATGTGACGGGCGGTGGCTTTGGCCATGAGGGGTATCTCCTTGGGTAAAAATGCTGAGCGTACCGGATTCAGGTGGTTATTTCCTGGCAAAGTTCCCCTGGGTTGCCTGGACGGTCAGGATCGGGCCATTACGCCGCTGTGGGTCAGCCAATCGATAAACAGCGCAAACAGCTCCGCCTGGGAGTTGATTTCAAGCTTGGTATACAAATGCTTGCGGTGCATGCGCACGGTTTCCGGGGAAATGCCCAGCACCTGCGCGGTGGATTTCACCGAGTGCCCGCGCAATATCAGGTGGGCGATTTCCCGTTCGCGCACGGTCAATACGCCGCTGCCAAAATGCATGAACGCCGCTTCAATCTGCTGATGCACCTGGGTCTGGGTGAAGGCCTCGTCGCTGATCACCTTGCACAGCCCGCCCGTGGTGCCGAAGCGGCGCAGCAGTTCGCGCACGATGGGTTGGGCGGTTCGTTGCAGTGCCAGTTGTTCGTCGCTGAACTGGCCGGCACTCAGCCCCTGGAACATGCACAACGAAATCTTGCTGTTGGGGCACAGGTCGACGATGTAGTAGCTCTCCTGGGCGCCGCCGCTGCGCAGGTAGTAGGTTTTGTAGTACTCGCTGTTGAAGAAATCGTCCGGGGCGATCTGCGCCAGGTGGTAGAAACCTTCGGCCAGGCCCTTGTCTACCGCGAGGCAGAACGGGTCCAGCAGGTAGCCCCGGGAGAAGTAACGGTTGATGATCTCTTCGTAGTGCGGCCGGGGGATGCCTTGCTGGTAGAGCAAGTGTGGCGCCTGGCCCTGGCGCTCCAGGCTGATCATCATCGATTCGATAGGGGTCAGCGCACTGAGGGCGCAGGCCAGGTGTTCAAGGAATGACGCTTCGTCGACGCTGGCGAAGGCGTGGGCCAACGCACCATTCCAGGCGTCAAGCACCTGGAAGGACGGGGCAGGGCAGTGATCGGCATGCTCGTTCATGCCGGCCAGTCTACCCGCCGGCCAGGGCCCCGGCAAAAGCACCGGGGCGCCCAGGCTCATCGGCCTTGATACTCGCCGCTCTGGCGCAGCTCTTCGGCGGTGTCGAGGATGCACTGGCGCAGGATTTCCACCACTTGATCCACCTGGGCATGGGTGATGATCAGCGGCGGCGACATCACATTCAGGTGGCCAATGGGCCGTACCAGCAAGCCTTTGGCCTGGGCCCGCAGGTGGATCTTCTCGCCGATGTTCACCGCGTCCGGCAGCAGCGCCTTGGTGTGTTTGTCGGCGACGAACTCAATGCAGGCCATCAGCCGCTGGCAGCGCACATCGCCCACCAGCGGCAGGTTGGCCAGGGTTTGCAGGCGCTGTTCGAGGTACACGCCGACGTCTTCGACATGGGCCAGCAGGTTCTCCCGCTCGATGATCTCGATGTTCTTCAGCGCCGCCACGCAACTCACCGGGTGGCCGCTGTAGGTGAAGCCGTGGGTAAAGCAGCGGCCCTTGCCCGGCTCGCCGATCACTTGCCAGATGCGATCCGAGAAAATACACGCGCCCAACGGCAGGTAGCCGGACGTCAGGCCCTTGGCGGTGGTGATGATGTCCGGTTGCATGTCGAACACTTCCTGGGAGGCGAAGAATTTTCCCAGCCGGCCGAAGGACGTCACCACTTCATCCGCCACGTAGAGCAGGTCATAACGTTGGCAGACTTCCCACATGCGGCGGTGGTAACCCTTGGGCGGAATGATCACGCCGCCCGAGCCCATGATCGGTTCGGCAAAGAACGCGGCCACTTTGTCGGCGCCGATGGTCAGGATCTTGTCTTCGAACTCATCCACCAGGAAATCGAGGAACTGCGCCTCGCTCATGCCCTGCGGCGCCCGGTAGTAGTTGGGGCACGAAATGTGGTGGAACAAGTCGCTCATGAAATCGAATTCCGGCGCGCGGTCGGCGGCCTTGTTGCCGATGGACATCGTGAGGAACGTCGAGCCGTGATACGCACTGAAGCGCGAGATGATGTGTTTCTTCTCATGCTTGCCGCGACTGTTCTGATAGAACTGCACCAGACGATAGGCGGTATCGACAGCCGTGGAACCGCCGGTGGTCAGGAACACATGATCAAGATCGCCGGGAGCCAGGCTGGCAAGCTTGGCGCACAGTTCGATAGCGGTGACGTTGGCCATGTCGCAGAACGGGTTGGAGTACGCCAGCTGGCGAACCTGGTTGGCGATGGCGTCTGCCATTTCCTCGCGGCCCAGGCCGATATTCGTACACCACATGCCGCCGACCGCATCCAGGTAGCGGTTGCCGGCGGTGTCGTAGATGTAGGCGCCGTCACCCGCCGCGATATTCAGTGAGCCTTGTTCACGGTGTTCGTCGAACATATGAAAACCGTGCATGTAATGGGCCTTGTCGGCGGCGTCCAGTTGGTCGTGGTCGAACTGGGCGAAAAAGTCAGGATTTGGCAGGGTCATGGCGTTTACCTTCAATGGCTGGGTTTCACTTGCCGGTCTTCACGGCATTCCAGGTACGGGTGATCAGGCGCACGGCGGCTTGGGACTGGCTTTTCTGGGTGAACAAGCGTTGCATCGTCGCCGAGTCCGGGTAGATGGCCGGGTTGTCGCGTATATCGGCATTTACAAAGGGCTTGGAGGCCAGGTTGCTGTTGGCGTAGTGAATGGTGTTGCTGACGCCGGCGATAACCTCGGGTTGCAGGAGGAACTCGATGAACTTGTGGGCATTCGCCACATGGGGCGCGTCGGCCGGGATGTAAAAGTTGTCGAACCAGATCAGCGAGCCTTCCCTGGGGATGAAGTAACTCAGGTTGACCTTGGCCCCGGCTTCCGCCGCCCGGGCCTGGGACGTGGCGTAGTCGCCGGACCAGGTGGTGGCCATGCACAGCTCGCCATTGGCCAGGCCGTTGATAAAGCCGCTGGAGTCGAATTTGCGGATGTACGGGCGCACGGCCATCAGCACGTCCTGAGCGGCCTTGAGGTCTTTGGGCACCACGCTGTTGGGGTCCAGGCCGAGGTAGGTCAGGGCCAGCGGGATCATGTCGGTAGGGGAGTCCATGAAGGTGATGCCACAGTCGGCGAAGCGCGAAATGATCTTGGGATCGAAGATCATCGCCAGGGAGCCGATGGGCGCATCCGGCATGCGTTCCTTGATCTTGTCGATGTTGTAGGTCACGCCATTGCTGCCCCAGGTGTAAGGCGCGGAATAGGTCACGCCCGGATCATGGGTTTCCAGGCTTTTCAGCACTTGCGGGTCGAGGTTGTTCCAGTCCGGCAGCAGCGCTTTGTTGAGGGGCCGGAAGGCCTTGGCCTTGATCAGCAGCGGCACCAGGGACGCGTTGAGCACCACCAGGTCATAACCCGAGCGCCCGGACAGCAGCTTGCCCTGCACGGTTTCGTAGGAGTCGTAGGTGTCGTAGATCACCTTGATGCCGGTGGCTTTCTCGAAGTCGGCGAGGGTGTGTTCCCCGATGTAATCGGCCCAGTTGTAGATGCGCAAGGTGTTGCCCGGGTCGTCAGCGGCCTGGCTGACGGACGTTGATGCAAGCAAGACAGCGCTGAACAGGGCGATAACGGCTTTATGCATGGCGAACCCACCTTGATGTTGTGCTTGTTGTCAGGCCGAGGGGCTGATTGCACTTTCAGGCAGGTGGCGGGTGGGGCGCCATACCCCGTTCGGGTAGGAGGCGGTCAGGGCAGTACGATGTAGTCGTTTCGCGTGACGACCGGGCGGTGTACGCCGGGTTCCAGGTGGATGTAGCGCCCGTCTACCAGGTCGATGGGCAGGCAGTCGTCGATATCCAGTACGCCGTCGGTGTGGGATTGCGTCCAGTGCGTGAGCATCTGCTGTTTGCCTTGGGCTGCCGCCTCCCTGGCCGTGCGCGCAACCACCAGCAGGTAGTGGTGTGCCTCGCCAAAGACGTTCGATTCATACCCGCCCAGGTTGATGAAATACAGGCGCGGCGCCCCGGCGTTCGGCGCCAGGTGGCTGAGCTGGACTTTCCAGCCGTCAACGCCATCCACCGTCATCCAGGAGTCGATATGCACACCTTTCTGGCTGCCGAACCAGCCCTCGCGCAGTTGCGGGTAGGCGGCTTCCAGGGTGTCGGCGACGGCGAACACCACATCATGCACTTCGATTTTCGCCCGGGGGTGCTTACCCCCCAACATGACCACAAACAGCATTGCAGGCCCTTTCTATGGCTGGGATGGAAAGGGCCACCTTCCTTCGATTGAACCCTTTTGTCCAGTCGGTGCCACACTGTTAATTCGCAAATTCATCAGGAGGTTGTCATGCGCACCATTGATCTGGCCGGCGTACCCGTCCCTGTCATCGGCCAGGGGACCTGGCGCATGGGCGAGGATCCCGGCAAGCGCAGCGCCGAAGTGGCCGCGTTGCAACTGGGTATCGATGAGGGCATGACCCTGATCGATACCGCTGAAATGTATGGCGAAGGCGGTGCCGAAGAAGTCGTTGGCGAGGCGATTCGCGGCAAGCGCGACCAGGTGTTCCTGGTCAGCAAGGTGTACCCGCACAATGCCAGCCACAAGGGCATTCCACGTGCATGTGAGGCCAGCCTCCAGCGCCTGGGCTCCGACTACATTGATCTGTATCTGTTGCATTGGCGTGGGCAATACCCCCTTGAAGAAACGGTAGAAGCCTTCGAGCGCTTGCGTGAGGCAGGCAAGATCGGTCGTTGGGGTGTGTCCAACTTTGATGTGGCAGACCTGCAGGAGCTGGCTTCCCCGGCCTGTGCCACCAATCAGGTGCTCTACAACATCGAGGAGCGCGGCATCGAGTTCGACCTGCTGCCATGGTGGCAGCAACACAATTTACCCTTGATGGCCTACTGTCCCATCGCCCAGGGTGGCGAGCTGTTGGCCAGCCCGACCCTCAAGCAAATTGCCCGTCGCCACGAGGTCACACCCGCCCAGGTTTCCCTGGCCTGGGTCTTGCGCCAGGACGGTGTGATCGCGATTCCCAAGGCGGTTACGCCAGAGCATGTCCGGCTCAATGCCGCAGCGGCGAAGCTGGTGCTGGATGAGCACGACCTGGACGCGATTGACCGGGTTTTTGGGGCGCCGAAGCGCAAGCATCCGCTGGCGATGGTCTAGTGGCCGACAGAAACGGTGCCGTCCATGGCGATGCCGTTTCTGTTTCGGTGGCTGCTTAGCCGGCTACCGGGCTGCGCCAGTCATCAGAGCCAGAGGTACCGGAGACCTCATGGGTCCAGACGATTTTCCGGTAAGTGAAATACACATCCTCCAGGTGCGTGAAGTGTGCGTTGTTCGGGTCCTGGCAGTTGGGCATCCGTGATTGGATGTCCACCAGGATCGCGTCTTCCAACTCGATGGTGAAGTAGTGTTCCTGGGTTCCGGCTGAAGAGGTTCGGTACCACTCAAGGCGGCACTTGACCATTTCCCCGGAGGTCAATGCGCTGAACAGCAATGGCGACGATTTATCGAATACCTTGCTGATCATCAGGGGCTTGTGCACACGCTGGCCGGTGGGCTGGCCGGATTGCGGGTCACGGGGAATGATCACCTGATGCTGGAATGCTTCCACCAGGATCTGGTCTTCATGGCCTTCCTGGTAAATGTTGCCGACCGAGTCCTGGGTGAACGTGCCTGCCGTGATCAAGCCTTGCTTGGTGCCGGTGATGGATAGATACGCGGGTGTTGGCATGACGGTTTTCCTTGCCTGATAAATGAGGTCGTCCCGGCCGACGGACTTGCCGGCCGGGTAATGCTCGATATCAAGAAGCGTGCCGGAAAGTTCGAGCGTCAATGAAAGCAGGGGGTTAAGGTTTTATTGGTTTTAATTTTGAACGGCATTAAAGGTTTTAATTCGATTTAGTTGTATTTGTTTGCGCAGGGGTGTGCAGTTAGTTGCTCATGTTGATGGGCGTTGTTATTCGCAGAGTTCACCTCATTCATGATGATGCCTGGCGCCTTGGCTGCGCAAATTCTTGCGCGTCGGCGATTTTTCTATTCTTGTAGGAAACTCCTTAACTGCTATTTGGTGGCTTGAACAATGCTTTTTGCATGGATAAGGTTCGTGCTCTTCTCGTAGGGAAGGCAAACTTTAATCAATGTCCTGATGTGCGCTTGAATGGCCATTAGTTCACTGAACATGTTCAGGAAAGTAAAGTGCGGCCCATAATGGTTTACTCAGACAGGCTTTCCGATTATTACCTCGAACTTGCGCAGGCACCCAACTCGAAAACGAGTTATGCGGGGGCCGATATGCGTTTTTCGACCGAGTATGAGGCGCTTGAAACTGAACTGGGCAAGGCGCACTCCATTCACGGAAACAGTCAGCCTGACTGGCAATGGGTCGTGGAAAAAAGCGAGGCGCTGTTACGCCACCAGTCCAAGGACTTGCGGGTCGCTGTCTGGTTGACCTGGGCCTTGCATCAGCGCGAGTCCTTCCCCGGGCTACTCGCAGGCCTCGGATTGCTGCGCTACCTCTGTGAGCATCATTGGGCGGTCGTTTATCCGGGCAAGCTGCGTACCCGCAGTGCCGCCTTTGGCTGGCTGGTCCCGCGCCTCGAGCAGGTGCTTGCACAACCTGTTTCGCTCAAGGATCAGCGGCCCTTGTTCCACTGCATGCTCGAACACCTGGCGCGGCTGGACGAGTTGTGGACCGAACACCTTCTCGAAGATGCGCCACTGTTACTGCCGGTTCGCAGGCAGCTGTCGGACCGATTGCAACAGTCCACCGAAAGCGAACCTCCAGCAGGCGGTAGCACAGGGGTGATCGCCCATATCAGGCAGGTCGCGACTCAGTTGATGGCGCCCGAGCCCATTGTGGAAAACGAAAAGGACGCCCACAAGCTGCTGCGCACGCTGCAGGAACATGCCCGGCCCTTGTCGGCCTGGTGGCAGCGCCAGAATGCCACTGACCTGCGCGCACTGCGTCTGAACCGAACGTTGACCTGGCTGACGATCACCAGTCTTCCGGACTGTGACAGCGAACAGGTAACGCCTTTGCGCGGGCCGGCGCCCGACAAGCTCAAGCGGTACCAGGAGCGCTTTGCCCAAGGGCAGCATACCGACCTGCTGCTGGAGCTTGAGGGCAGCCTGGCCGGAGCACCTTTCTGGTTCGACGGCTTGTACCGGGTGTGGGAGTGCCTGCAGGCACTCCAGGCCGACCTGGCCATGACCGAGCTGGAAGTGCACTTCGCGCTGTTGCTCCAGCGCTTGCCGGGGCTTGCACAGCTGCGCTTCCACGACGGAACACCCTTCGCCGACGACGTCACCCGTGGCTGGATCAACACCCAGGTTGCCCGCCATTTGCAAGCCCCAGTTCCACTCAGGTCGGCACCTGATGCCCCGGCTGCGCCTTGGGACAAAGCGTTGCACGACGTCATGCCCGTGCTGCGCAAGGACGGGTTCAAGGTGGCTGTGCGGTCCCTCAAGCAGGGCATGCAAACCGCAACAGGTGATCGTGCCCGGTTTCATTGGCGGCTTGGCCTGGCCAGGTTGTGTTTGCTGGCAGGCAAGCATGACCTGGCCAAAGTCCAGCTCGATCACCTGGACCACGAGCTGCAGCACTCAGGCCTGCAGCGCTGGGAGCCCGAGTTGGCGGTTGAAGTGCTGCAGCTCTTGCATGGCTGCTGTGACGTATTGCCCCAAAGCCATTCCGTGCGTGAGCGCAAGGAAGATGTCCATCGCAGGCTGTGCCACTTCGATCTCGAAGCGGTACTTGAATAGGCTTTCGAGCCCCCCGAAAAAGGAGAAACACCATGGCGAAAGAAGGTTCGGTAGCCCCCAGGGAACGCATCAATATCACGTTCAAACCCGCCGTCGGCACTGCGCAGGAAGAGGTCGAGCTGCCGTTGAAATTGCTGGTGCTTGGTGACTTCACCCAGCGTGAAGACCTGCGCAAGCTCGAAGACCGCAAGCCCGTCGGCATCGACAAGAACAGCCTCGACGAGGTGCTGGCCAAGCAGGCCTTGGGCCTGGCCTTGAGCGTCCCCAACCGGCTGCAGGATTCAGCCGAACCTGATGAGTTGGCGATCCGGGTCAGGATCAATTCGATGAAGGACTTCAATCCTGCACAGCTGGTTGAGCAGATACCCGAGCTGAAAACGCTCATGGACCTGCGCGATGCACTTGTGGCGCTCAAGGGGCCGCTGGGCAACACGCCGAGCTTTCGAAAGGCCATTGAAAATGCCCTCGCCGATGACGATTCGCGCAAGCGGGTATTGGCTGAATTGGGGCTGGACAGCTCCGCCGTATGACTCTCTCAGTTAAAAGGACACTGACACCATGACTACCAGCCAAAGCCCGTCGCATGCGCCCGTCACGGACGAGTACAGCATTCTCGACAACATCATTGCCCAGACCCGCCTCAGCGCCGACGACGAGGCCTACAGCATTGCAAAGCGTGGAGTCTCGGCATTTATCGAGGAGCTGATCAAGCCGCAAAACAAGGGCGAGCCGGTCAAGAAGCGCCTGGTTGACCGGATGATTGCCGAGATTGACGCAAGGCTCAGCCAGCAAATGGATGAAATCCTGCACCATCCCGACTTCCAGGCACTGGAGTCTTCCTGGCGTGGCCTGCAGTTGCTGGTTGATCGCACCAATTTTCGTGAAAACATCAAGATCGAACTGCTCAGCGTCTCCCGCCAGGACCTGCTGGATGACTTCGAGGACTCACCGGAGGTGACTCAGTCGGGACTCTACAAGCACATCTACAGTGCCGAATACGGTCAGTTCGGCGGCCAGCCCGTAGGGGCAATCATCGCCAATTATTTCCTTTCCCCCAGTGCTCCCGATGTCAGGCTGATGCAGTATGTTTCCAGCGTGGCCTGCATGGCCCATGCACCGTTCATTGCGGCGGCCGGCCCTGGCTTCTTCGGCCTGGAGAGCTTTACCGGCCTGCCTGACCTCAAGGACCTGAAGGACCATTTTGAAGGGCCGCAGTTTGCCAAATGGCAGAGTTTTCGCCAGAGCGAAGATGCCCGCTACATCGGCCTCACCGTACCGCGCTTTCTATTGCGTACGCCGTACGATCCCGTTGATTGTCCGGTCAAGACGTTCGCCTACCAGGAACATGTGGCCAGCAGCCACGAACACTATCTGTGGGGTAACACGGCCTATGCCTTTGCTACCCGCTTGACGGACAGTTTCGCCCGGTATCGCTGGTGCCCGAACATTATCGGCCCGCAGAGTGGTGGTGCAGTGGAGGACTTGCCGCTGCATCACTTTCACAGCATGGGCGAGATCGAAACCAAGATTCCTACCGAGGTGCTGGTATCCGACCGACGCGAATACGAGCTGGCGCAAGAGGGCTTCATTGCTCTGACCATGCGCAAGGGCAGTGACAATGCAGCTTTCTTTTCCGCCAGTTCGGTGCAAAAACCCAAGTCTTTTGGAATCAGTGCCGAAGGCAAGGCTGCCGAGCTGAATTACCGGCTCGGTACCCAATTGCCGTACATGATGATCGTCAATCGCCTGGCCCACTATCTCAAGGTCCTGCAGCGTGAACAGCTGGGGTCGTGGAAGGAGCGCACCGACCTTGAGCTGGAACTCAACAAATGGATTCGCCAATACGTCGCCGACCAGGACAACCCCAGCACCGAAGTGCGTGGACGGCGCCCGCTTCGGGCTGCGCGCATTGTTGTCAGTGATGTCGACGGGGAGCCCGGCTGGTATCGCGTCAACCTGAGCGTTCGCCCGCACTTCAAGTACATGGGGGCAGACTTCACTCTGTCGCTCGTCGGCAAGCTCGATAAAGAATGAGCCGCCGCCACGTGATTAGCCAGAACCGCAGCCTTTTCGAGCGCCTGGAGTCCGGCGTAGGGCGCAGCCCGCAAGGTTGCGTCGTGGAATCCGTGGCGGGTCATCTGGCGAAAATGCTCAGCACCCGTGCGGGCAGTGTCCAGACGCTACCTGATTACGGGTTACCTGATCTGAATGACATGCGCCTCAGCCTGCATGACGCGTTGAGCCAGGCTCGGTTCCTGATTGAGCGCTTTATCCAGGCCTACGAACCCCGTCTGAAGGATGTCCGTGTCAAGGCATTGCCACAGGACCGTGACCCGATGGTGCTGGCTTTTTCCATCGAGGGGGCCATGGAAGTCAATGGCATGACGCAAGCGGTCGCCTTTTGCGCCAGCCTGGCTCACGGCGCACGGGTCGAGGTCAAACCGAATGTCGTTTAACCGCTACTACCAGGGCGAGCTGAGCGCACTGCGACAGTTGGGGCGACGCTTCTGCGAGCGCAACCCGGCACTCGCGCCGTTTCTTGGGGACGCTGGCCAGGACCCGGACGTAGAACGGTTGCTTGAGGGTTTTGCATTCCTCACCGGTCGCCTGCGGCAGAAGCTTGATGATCAATTGCCGGAGTTGAGTCACTCGTTGATGCATCTGCTGTGGCCCAACTATATGCGGCCGCTGCCGTCGTTCAGCATGCTGCAGTTTGATCCGCTCAAGCGCACAGGGCCGGCCATCAGGGTCGAGCGGGATACACCGGTGGAAAGCATTGCGATCGACGGTGAATGCTGCCGTTTTCGTACCTGTTACCCGACGCAGGTCTTGCCGCTGCAACTGGCCGCCATGGAGTACTCGGTACAGGGCGAGGGCGCTTTGCTCTGCCTGCGTCTGGAGATGACGGCCGAGGGCAACTTCAGTGAGCTGGAACTGAACTGCCTGCGTTTGCATCTCGCGGGGGAGCAGCCCGTCAGCCAGGCGCTTTACCTGGGGCTTTTGCGTCACCTGGACGGGTTCGAGTTGCAGCCTTTCGGGCGCGACGGGCTGCCGGTCATCGGCGCCGACGGCAAGCCTGTTTCATTGCGTCTGTCCAGCAACGATATCAGTCCTGTGGGCTTTTCCGAGGATGAGGCACTGATCCCTTATCCGTTGAATACCTTTCGTGGCTATCGCCATTTGCAGGAGTACTTCGCCTTTCCCGACAAATACCTGTTTGTCGATGTGAGTGGCCTTGGCGCGCTGAGCAGGTTGCCTATTGACGTACTCAAGCAGGTACATGGCGTGACGTTACGCTTCGACATGCGTGGTCGCGGTATTGAGCGAATGGCGCCTACCCTGGACAACGTGAAGCTGTACTGCACGCCCATCGTCAATCTGTTCAAGCACGACGGCGTACCGATTCGCCTGGACGGCAAGCAGGACGAATACCTGTTGTTGCCTGGCGAATACGCCAGGGGGAACTGCGGTGTATTTTCCGTCGACAAGGTCACGGGATGGCGGCCGGGAGGCCTCGGGTACCAGGAATATGTTCCGTTCGAATCGTTTGAGCACGATTTTGGCAGCGCCGCGCCCAGCTATGGCGTTCGCCAGCGGCCATCCCTGCAACATGCCGGCCTGGATACCTGGCTGAGTTTCGACCGGTGTCCAGTGCATGAACAGGAAACCCTGTCGATTGAACTGACCTGCACCAACCACAACCTGCCACGCCTGCTGCAGGTGGGCGATATCAATCAGGCGTGCGAACAGACGCCCGAGTTTCTCTCGTTTCGCAACATCACCGCGGCAACCCCCAGCTTTGCGCCACCCCTGGACAGCGACTTCCTGTGGCGACTGATCAGCAATATGTCGCTCAACTATCTGTCATTGACCGATATCAACGCCTTGAGGGTGATCCTCGAAACCTACGACCTGCCGCGTTATCACGACCGCCAGGTGGAAAAGGTCAGCAGGCGAAGGCTGGGCGCCCTCCGTTCGATCAGTCACCAGCCCGTAGACCGGCTGCACCGAGGCCTGCCATTTCGCGGCTTGCGGGTTGACCTCACCATCGATCCTGAAGGCTACCTGGGGGAGGGCGACGTGTTCGTCTTTGCCTCGGTGCTCAACGAGTTCTTCGCGCTTTACGCCAGCCTCAACTCGTACCACGAACTGCGAGTCATCAGCACACAAGGAGACGTGTACCTATGGCCACCCCGGATGGGCCAGCAGCCCCTGCTTTAACCGCACTGTCCCGAGTGATTCGCGAGTACTCGGTGTTTCAGGCGGTCGCGCAGATTATCGAGCGCCTGCGCGAGGCGCATCCCTCGCTGGACGAGGATGCGCTCTACGATCAATTGGAGTTCCAAGCCAACCCAGGCTTTGGCTTTCCCGGCAACGACATTGATCGTGTGGAGTTTTTTGTCGAGCACGGCCATTTGCGGGCACGGCTTCGCCTCAATGTGCTGGGCCTGTTTGGTACAGGGTCACCGCTGCCGGCGTTCTATGGCGAGCAAGCCTTTGCCGAGGTAGCGGGCGGTAATCCGACGCGGGAATTTCTTGATCTTTTTCACCATCGCCTGCACCGGCTGATAGTGCCGATCTGGCGAAAATATCGTTATCAGGCGAGTTTTCAAACGGGCGCCCGCGATCCCTTTTCCGAGCAGATGTTTGCATGGGTGGGCCTGGGTGGCAGCGCGATTCGCAGCGCGGCTCAACTGAACTGGAAACGCCTGTTGCCCTACCTGGGGCTGCTGAGCCTGCGCGTGCACTCCGCCGCGCTGATCGAGACCGTGCTGCGTTATTACTTCAAGCACAACCGGCTGGTCATCGAGCAGTGGGTCGAGCGCAGGGTAGTGATCGACCATGAGCAGCGCAATGACCTTGGTCGCGCCTATAGCTCGTTGGGTTCGGACCTGGTGCTGGGGGAGTGCCTTATCGACCGCAGTGGCATGTTCAGGGTTCATGTATTGGCACTCGACTGGCAGCGTTTTCACGAGTTTTTGCCCACCGGGGCGGGTTACGAGCCGCTGTGTGCGCTGGTGCGTTTTGCCGCCCGGGACCCCTTGGAATACGACGTGCGACTGGTGTTGGCGGCGGGCGAGGTCCGGCCGTTGCACCTTGGCGAGCACAACGTCTGCCGCCTGGGCTGGACCAGTTGGCTGGGGCATGAGCGGGCAGACGGCGTGGTCATCCTGGCCAGTAAAAATCATTAGGGATTGATGGATATGATGAATGTGGATCTGCAACAACTTATCCAGGCATTGACGGCGTCCACACGGCGCGACCTGGAACGCAGCGCCGAGCGTTGTGTCACCCGGGGCGGCGGCGAGGTCCTGGTGGAAGACTTGCTGCTGACGCTCCTGGAGCATCCCGAGGGTGTTCTTATGCGAGCGCTGCAGGATGCGGGCGTGGATGCCGGGGAATTGCAGGCCGTGCTGCAACCTCGGGTCGACCAGAGCGCGTCCCGCAATCCGGTGTTTTCGCCCGCCCTGGTGCAATGGCTGCAGCAGGCGTTGCTGGTTGCCCATCTGGAGCTGGGCCGACGGGAAGTGGACCATGGCGCCTTGCTGCTCGCCTTGTTGCGCAACCCGATGCAGCACGCTGGCAGCCGTTACCAGGCGGTGATGAGCACGCTTGATGCACCGCGTGTGCTCGGATTTCTCTTGAGTGAAAACGCGCAGGCGGCTCCAGCTGAGGCGGGGAGTTCCTTGCTGGAGCGCTTTACCCATGACCTGACTCGCCAGGCCCGGGACGGGAAACTCGACCCCGTGCTCTGTCGCGATAACGAAGTCCGGCAAATGATCGATACGCTCGCGCGGCGGCGCAAGAACAACCCCATTCTGGTGGGCGAGGCGGGTGTCGGGAAAACCGCGATAGTCGAGGGCCTGGCCCTGCGGATCGTCAGCGCGCAAGTGCCAGAGGTGCTCAGGAAGGTGCGCCTGCTGACCCTGGACATGGGCCTGCTGCAAGCCGGTGCCAGTATCAAGGGTGAGTTCGAGCGCCGCCTCAAAGGCTTGATCGATGAGGTCAACGCCTCGCCGCAACCGGTCATCCTGTTCATCGATGAGGCCCATACCCTGGTCGGCGCAGGCGGCTCGGCCGGCAGCTCCGATGCCGCCAACCTGCTCAAGCCAGCGCTGGCACGAGGTGAGTTGCGTACCATCGCCGCGACGACCTGGTCGGAGTACAAGAAGTACTTCGAGAAAGACCCGGCGTTGGCGCGGCGTTTTCAGCCGGTGCAGGTGCACGAGCCGACGGTTGACGATGCCGTGACGATTTTGCGTGGGTTGGTCCCGGTGTATGAGGCCAGCCACGGAGTCTACGTGCGCGATGACGCCGTGGTCGCCGCCGCGCAGTTGAGTGCCCGCTACCTGGCCGGCCGCCAGTTGCCGGACAAGGCTGTGGACGTGCTGGACACCGCTTGTGCCCGGGTGCGGATCAGCCTGGTCACGGCGCCGGACGAACTGCAGCAGTTGCGCGCCGAACTGGCCGAGGGCACGCGCCAGCAACGTGCCGTGCGCAGGGATGCCGACGCGGGGTTGGCCATCGATGAACAGGTGCTGCAGCACCTCACCCGGAGACTGGATGAAGTAGAAGTTGCACAGTTCCAGCTTGAACAACGCTGGACCCACCAGCGCGAACTGGCCGAGAAGGTGCTCTCGCTGCGCCAGCAACTGGCCGACGCCGGTAACCTTGGCGAAAGCACTGAGGCTCTCGCTCCGCTCCTGGCCCAGAACCATCAGGCGTTGCAGGCCATACAGCACGAACAGCGATTGGTCAGCTTCGAAGTATGCCCACGGTTGGTGGCACAGGTTATCAGCGCCTGGACGGGTATTCCCCTGGAGCAGCTTGCCCGCGAACACAGCGCGAAGGTCCTGAACTTTGCGGATGATCTGCGTGGTCGCATCCTCGGCCAGGAAGGTGCCGTGCAGGTCCTGGATCGTTGCCTGCGGGCTGTCGCGGCCGGCGTGAACAGGCCTGATGCCCCCGTGGGGGTATTTCTGTTGGTGGGCCCCAGTGGTGTCGGCAAAACTGAAACAGCCCACGCCCTGGCCGACCTGTTGTATGGCGGCGAGCGCTTTGTCACCACGATCAACATGTCTGAATACCAGGAGAAACACTCACTGTCCCGGCTGATCGGCGCACCACCGGGTTATGTCGGTTACGGGGAGGGCGGGGTGCTGACTGAGGCGGTGCGGCAAAAGCCCTATTCAGTGGTGCTGCTCGATGAGGTGGAAAAGGCCGATCCGGATGTCCTGAACCTGTTTTACCAGGTGTTCGACAAAGGGGTAGCCATTGATGGAGAAGGACGTGAAATCGACTTTCGCAATACCCTGATCCTGATGACTTCCAACCTGAGCAGCGATCTTGTCACCGGGCTGTGCGCCGACAGTCAACGACCGGCTGTCGAAGTACTGCACGCCGCGATCCGGCCGGTACTGACAGCTCATTTCAAGCCGGCGCTGCTGGCCCGTATGCGAGTCGTGCCGTATTACCCGGTGGCAGGCGCGGTGCTGCACCAACTGATTGAACACAAACTTCAGCGACTGGGCCAGCGTCTGCTTCAGCGCAAGCTCGCATTCACTCACGCAGGGGATCTTGTCGCATACATGGCCGAGCACTGTAGTCACAGTGGGAGTGGCGCGCGGTTTGTCGACCAATGGATCGAGGAAAACCTGTTGCCGCAGGTGGTGGATCGCCTGCTGGATGCGATGGCCGTTGGCAAGTCCCTGCAGTTCGTCCATGCCAGGCTGGATGCCAATGGCACCGTAATCTGTGAGTTCAGCTGATGGCGGACAATCCGTTTACCCAGTTGCCAAGCCCGCTGGACTACGCCGCTGCCTTGTTGGGATGGTTTACCCGGTTGGGCATCAATAGCGACGAATCGACATTGGCCGATGACTTTGCGACGGGCGCCGCGCAACTGAGCGGCTGCGAGCTTGGCCAAGTGTACCTGCTCGACCAGGCCACCGGCCGCCTCGAACTGGCTGCCCAGCATTTGCCGGGCCTGTCGCCGCCAGGGGCGGTTGTGAGCTCGGGCGCGGATTTCCGGAACGAGCAACTGTTGCAGTACGTGCTGCAACAGAACCGGGTGTTTAACCTCACCGAGGCAGGCAGCAGTGTGTATGACACGGGGTTTCTGCCAGCGGGCGCGGCGTCCTGGCAATCACTCCTGTGCGTGCCGTTACCGGGGCCGAGCAAGCAGGTATCCGGGATGGTGTTGTGTGCCAGCCTGCGAGCGACGGAGCTGGCTGGCTATGGTGCGTCCCTGGGCCAATTGGGCAGTTTTGTCTTGAGCCAGTTGGCCCTGTTGCGGCGAATGCGCCGGGCTCCCGGTGCGTTGAAGGTGGTTCGCAGCACCCGCAGCACCAGCGCCTACGGCTTGATCGGAAACAGCACGGCCATGGACGAGACGTGCCGCCTGATCGGCAAGGTGGTGCATAGCCCCTACACCGTGCTGCTCCGGGGCGAGACCGGCACCGGTAAAGAGGTGGTCGCCCGGGCCATTCATGCTGCCGGCCCGCGCAGCAGCAAGGCATTTGTGGTGCAAAACTGCGCAGCGTTTCCCGAAGGCTTGCTCGAAAGTGAGTTGTTCGGTTACCGCAAAGGCGCGTTCACCGGGGCCGAAAGAGACCATGCCGGCCTGTTTGACACCGCCCACGGCGGCACGCTGCTGCTCGACGAAATCGGTGATATGCCGCTGTCACTGCAGGCCAAGTTGTTGCGGGTCCTGCAGGAGGGCGAGATTCGGCCGTTGGGTGCCAACACGTCCCACAAGGTCGACGTGCGAATCGTCGCGGCGACCCACCGGGACCTCACCAGCATGGTGGCTGAAGGAAGCTTTCGCGAGGACCTTTATTACCGGCTGGCGCAGTTTCCTATCGAGTTGCCGGCGCTGCGCCAGCGGGACGGGGACGTGCTGCAACTGGCCCGGCATTTCGCCGACAAGGCCTGTGCACTGTTGGGGCGAGCCACGGTGGGCTGGTCGAGTGCGGCCCTGGATCAACTGTCCAGCCACCACTTTCCCGGCAACGTTCGTGAGCTCAAATGCATGGTGGAGCGGGCGGTTCTGCTGTGCGACGACGAGGTGATCCTGCCTGCGCATTTATCGCTGCCATCAACCCTGTCCGCGCCCGCTGTCGACGCAACGCTGCGCCAGCGCATGGAGCGAGTCGAGCGGGTAGTGCTGATCGACTGCCTGCGCAAGAACCGTGGCAATCGAACCCGCACCGCCCGTGAACTGGGCCTCGCCCGGCGCACGTTGTTGTACCGCCTTGCACGCCTGGACATTCCGTTTGGCGAAGTCCAGGGAGAGTGCTGAATGGCACACCCTTTCAATTCCGGGAGATACCTGATGCCTGTTAGTCAGTGGCAAGCCCTGGTGCTTGTGTTGTTTTTGCTGAGTGGCTGTAACACCAATCATGTCTTTGACGACGATGACTACCGTCCGCTGGGTGATCCACGGTCCACCGGTCGTGGCCTGTGAGCGCGGAGGAGTCCTGCCATGCAGCTAGTGTTTGAGGTGTGCCCTGCGGGGCCAGCAGAGTCCGCGCCGGCGCTGCGCAAAGTCTTTGACGGTGTGGGGGGCGTCATCGGCCGGGGGGGCGGTTGCGACTGGACCCTGCCTGACACCAGTCGCCAGGTTTCCGGTCGTCACGCGGTGATCAGTTATCGTGACGGCCGGTATTTCCTGACGGATATCAGCAGCAATGGAACCCGCCTGGCAGGCAGCAGTGAGCGTCTGCATGAGGGGCAGCAGCAACCGATAGATGACGGCGCGGTATTTCAGCTGGGGCCGCTGAGTATTCGCGCACGACTGGTCAGCCCACCGCTGGGACAGGGCCAGGACGGATTACACAGGCTGATTCCCGATGATGCATTCCTTGAGCTGGACCCACTGCGGGCACTGGCCAGCGAACTGCAGCGCGAGGACGGGTCGCAAGAGCTGGCGGCCCTGAACATGACCACCTACGAGACATTGCGCTGGACGGACCACGCGGCGGCGGACCGGGATCACCTGACGGTTCCCGAGCTTGTGAAGCCTGCGCGCCAGGTTGCCCCAAGTCCGCAATCGCCCGTTCCAGGTCACGGCTCAGGGCCATTCTGGTTGGGGTTTGCGCAGGCACTCGGTATTGATCTGGGCGACCTCGATGAGTCGGCAAGAGAAGTCCTGGCGATCAAGGCCGCGAGCTTGCTCCGGCAAATGACTGAAGGGTTGCAACAGAGCCTGGGCACCCGTAACGAGCTCAGGCAAGAGCTGAAACTGGCACTCACCCAGACACCGCTCCAAAGCCCCAACCCACTTAGAGACAGCGCAGACGCCAGTGCGGCCTTGGGGTCGCTGCTGGGTGTCGGGCAGCTGGGGCAGGTTTCCGCCGAGATGCTTGTCATGCGGGCGTACCGCGACATGCAGGCTCACGAGGTGGCCTTGCTGGCGGCCTGCCGCGCGGCAGTACGCGGCGCTCTGGCAGCCTTTGCGCCCGGCCATTTGCTGCTGTGCTTCGAACGCCAGGCAAGGCCGCCGCTGATCCCCCGGTGTGGCGCCCGCTGGCGCGCGTATCAGCGCCATTACCAGACACTGATCGAGGACGAGCACTTGAGCGAGCGCCTGCTGGGCAGCGACTTCGCCAAGGCGTACGAGGAACAGATTCGTCTGATCTCAACCCTTCACCGTTATCCAGGATGATCTTCATGTCCCGAGTCACCGTTGCATTGTTGTGCGCTGTAATGGGTTTGCTGGGTGGTTGCTCCCTGTCGCCCTTTTCGAAGTTGACCAAGCTGGACCTGACACTGACCGCCAGCGAACGGGTCAACCCTGATCTCCATGGTCGCCCGTCGCCGATCGTGGTGCACCTGATGGAGCTGCGACACCCCGTGGCTTTTGAAAATGCGGACTTTTTCAGCCTTTATGCTCATGCCGAGCACACGTTGCCCAAGGACCTGGTGAACCTCGAAGAGCTGGAGTTGCGCCCCGGCGATCACTCCGCGCTCAAACTCAGCCTCGAGCCAGGCAGTCGTTATGTCGGCGTGCTGGCGGCGTACCGTGATTTGCCTCACTCGCAATGGCGCTATGTGTTGCCGGTGACCGCGCAGCGATTGACCGGCGCTGAACTGATCCTTGATCAGGCCGGCATTCGGTTGGTCAACCCGCAACCCGCGAAGGTGGGCGACTGACATGTACAGCCAAAAAGTCATCTGGCAGGAAGGCATGTTGTTGCGCCCTCAGCATTTCCAGCAAAACGATCGGTACCACGATCAGCAACTCACGCGCCGCACCCAACTGTTGTGCCGTCACGCCTGGGGCTTCCTGGCCCTGGAAATCGATGTGCAATACCTCAATATGGGCAAGGTCGTTATCAGCCAGGCCAGCGGCATATTGCCGGATGGCAGCCTGTTCGAACTGGGCGGCGCGATGGAGTCGCTGGTGCTGGACGTTCCGGTAAATACCGGGAAGCAGTCGATCTACCTGGCCTTGCCGCTGGCCACAGGTAACTGTGTTGAAGCCCGTCGACCCGAGCAGATTGATGTGTTGGCGCGCTACAAGACTCTTGCGGTAGACGTCAGCGACTCCAACGCCGGGGAAGAAGCTCGTCGTCAGGTCAATTGCGGGCAGCTGGATTTTCGCCTGTTGCTGGGGGAGCAACACAGCGACCCGCATTACGTGAAGCTCAAGGTTGCCCAGGTGCTCAGTTGCACCGAGGAGGGCGTCAGCCTGGACCCCGATTTTATCCCGAGCTTCATTCACCTGCATGGCTCCGGCTACCTGCTGTCTTGCCTCAAGGAAGTGATCAGCCTGCTCGCTTACCGGGGGGATGCCATCGCCGAGCGGATTCGCGCCAACGGTACCGCCGCCGGCGCGGAGGTTGGCGACTTCCTGATGTTGCAATTGATCAATCGCACCGAACTGGTCTTGCGTCACTACCTGGGCCTGAGCCAGGTCAGCCCTGAAACGCTGTATCGAACATTGCTGTCGATCCTGGGTGAACTCGCGACGTTTGCCAGCGACAGCAAGCGTGCGCACTTCGAGGGGCATTACCGGCACAGCGACCAGGGCGCCAGCTTTCGTGGATTGATGGAGCCGATTCGCAGCCTGCTGTCGATGGTGCTTGAGCAGCATGCCATTGAGCTGGCGCTGCAGCCTCGCCAGTACGGGGTGCTGGTGTGCCCGGTGAGCGATCTCAACCTGCTGGGTTCGGCGACCTTCATTCTGGCCGCCAGCGCCCATTGTGACGCCGAGGAGCTTCGACACCGGCTTCCGGCGCACCTCAAGGTCGGCCCCGTGGAGCGGATTCGCGAGTTGGTCAACCTGCAGTTGGCGGGCATCAAGGTCAAGCCGCTGCCGGTGGCTCCCCGGCAGATACCGTTTCATGCCGCCAACACCTATTTCATCCTTGAACTCGGTGCCCGGGACATTGAGCAGTTGAAGCAGTCGGGAGGATTTGCCTTCCACGTCAGCGGTGAATTTGCCGAACTGGAACTGAAATTCTGGGCTATCAGGAACTGAGACCATGGACAGGGAATACCCGCAGGACGAGAAAACCGTCCTGCTTGATCGACAGGGACGCGGACCGGCGCAGGGACCGATGACCGACTTCGCATCGCCGCCGCGTTTCGAACAACTGGAAGACCGGATGATCTACGCGGCCCGCTTGCAGGGCGCGGAGCATTTCGACATTGGCCTGAACAGTTTGGTGGCGCCTGCCTGGGAGCTGTTGTCCGAGGTGGTCCGCCTCAAGCGCAGTACCGCCGAGGAAAGCCTGCGCGCCCTGAATGAACGACTCTCGGCGGCAGTCACGCTGTTCGAGACGCGGGCCCGGCATGACGGGGCCCAGGCCAGCGAGGTCATGGCGGCGCGGTATGTGCTGTGCAGCGTGATCGACGAGGCAGTGGTCACCACCTCATGGGGCAGCCAGAGCGATTGGTCGAAGATGAGCCTGCTGAGCAGTTTTCACAACGAAACCTTCGGCGGCGAGAAGTTTTTCCAGTTGCTTGAGCGCATGTCGAGGGACCCCTTCAAGCACCTGGCGATGCTGGAGTTGATGTACCTGTGCCTGTCCCTCGGGTTTGAGGGCAAGTACCGGGTCATGGAGCGTGGGTTGTTGCAGCTTGAACAGGTTCGGGACGCGCTGTATCGGCAGATCCGGCATGTGCGGGGTGATACGCCTGCGGCGTGCGCGCCGTCGCCCAGGCCGGAACAGCCGCGCCGGAAACGGCTTAGGGTCCTGTCGCTCACCTGGATTGCAGTGTTTGTCGCCGCCAGCCTGTTGAGCCTGTATGCAGGATTTGCCTGGGTGCTGGGCCAGCAGCGTGAAGCGGTGTTGCAACCGTATCAACTCGTGGCGCCGGATATGTTCCGGGCGCCGCTCTAACGCAGGGAGCAACGCATGAACGCATTCTTCAGGAGCGCGGGCGCCGTGCTGGGCAGGGTTTGGGTCTGGAGCCTGCTGCTGGTGCTCGCGGTCGCAATGGCCGTGTGGTTCTTCGGGCCACTGCTGGCTGTCGACGACTATCGATTCTGGCAAGCGGCGGCATCGCGCTTGCTGACAATCAGCGGGCTGTTTTTGTTGTGGGGCCTGGCGATGGTGTATGCCAATTGGCGCAGTATGGCCCGGCAATCAACCGTCGATGACGGCGAGCCACGCCCGCGCAAAGGCCAGATTGAAAACGAGCAGCGGCACCTGCGCGGTCGCTTCAAGGACGCTTTGTACACCCTGAAACACTCCCGGATTTATGGTGAACGCAGCCCGCGTTGGCGTAATGCATTGCCCTGGTATTTGCTGATCGGCAAGGAAGGCAGTGGCAAGTCCCGGATGTTGGCCGCCAGTGGCTTGCAGTTGCTCCAGGATCAGAGCGCGTCGGTAGCGACGCAGGGCGGTGCCACGCGGGACTGTGACTGGCATTTCGTCGAGGACGGCGTGTTGCTCGACGTCGCCGGCCGCTACCTTACCCAGCCTGACAGCCAGGTGGATGGCGCGGGTTGGTCGACGCTGCTGGAGCTGCTCAAGGTGCGGCGCCGGACACGCCCGCTCAACGGTGTGGTGGTGGCGCTGTCCACGGACACATTGCTCCATGGCAGCGAGCGTCAGCTGGAGAATGAGGCGCGGGCAGTCCAGAGTCGGTTGCTGGAGATCCGCCAGACGTTGCATGTGGAGGTGCCGGTCTACCTGGTGGTGACCCAGGCCGACCACCTGCCGGGGTTTGCGGAGTTCTTCGAGCGGCCGTTGGGCGAAGGCAGTGATGCGGTGTTGGGCGAATCTATCGTCCCAGGCAAAGCGGGTATTGGCATTGCCCAGGTACGACAGGCGTTTGAAGCACTGCTGCAGCGCTTGAGCGGTGAGCTTGTGCAGCGCCTGCACCAGGAACGCAACAGTGATCTGCGCGGACGGATGCTCGACTTCCCCCATCAGGCGGCCCGGATTGGCGAGCGCCTGAGCCTCTATATCGACGTTGCTTTTTGCGGCCCGCGTTATCAGCACACCAACGGCTTTCGTGGTTTCTACTTGACCAGCGCCGGCGGTGGCCCACAGGCACTTGAACCACGTGCGTACTTTATCCAGGGCTTGTTCAGCCGGGTGATTCTGGCGCAAGCCGACCTGGCGGACCTCGATAGCCAGGAGCGCCGTCGAATCCGCCGGCACCAGGGGGGGCTGGCCCTGGGCGCGCTAGTGGTCGTCGTGGCGGCGGGCTTGCTGTGGACCCACAGTTACTCCTCCAATCATCAACGTCTGGAGCAACTGCAGGCGCTGGCACGACAGCCCGCACCCGTGCAGCCTGGGTCAGACGCTACCCAGGCACTCCTGCCGCTGCTGGACAGCCGCCTGGCGGCCACGCGGATTTTCCCCTTGCCGGGCGAAGCCAGGCTGGTTGAGCGGATGGGGTTGTATCAGGGCAGTATCAGCCGTCCGGTGCTGGAGCAGGCCTACGAGCGTGCCTTGGGGCGGCTGTTGCTGTCCCAGGTCAGCGAGGTGCTGCAGGAGCAGGTTCGCGGCAGCCTGGAAGATCGTGAGCGGCTGCTGGATAACCTCCGGGCATACCTGATGCTCAACCTGCGGGAGCGGCGGGATGTCGGCTGGCTGCGTGAGCGGGTGGCGGGGCATTGGTCTGTACGGTTTGCCGGTGAGCCCTCCGTGCAAAACCGGTTGAATGAACATTTCGCGCGCTTGCTTGAGCAGCCGTTCGTGCAGCCGCTCGATGATGAGCTGGTGGCTCGCGCGCGCCACGTGTTGCGCGGCGAATCGCTGGTTGACGTGGTGTACCGGGTGCTGCGCGAACAAGCTCGCGGCCTTGAACCGTTGCGCCTTGCACACGGGCGGGTGTTTGAGGGGGGCGAGCGTTCCATTCCGGGGTTTTATACCCGCACGTACCAGCGGCATTTTGAAGCGCAGGGCGCGCGGCTGGTGAACACCATCGTCCAGGACAACTGGGTGCTGGGAGAGGGCGCCGACCTGAGCGCCATGGATTTGCAACGGTTGATGGTGGAGCTTGAACAACGCTACTTCAGCGAGTATGCCGATGCCTGGAGCGAGGCACTTGGGCAGGTTGGCCTGCGTGAAACTGAAAACTCCAGGCAAGGCGCCGAGCAGCTCGCCAGCTTGACGTCGGCCCAGTCGCCGTTGTTGCAGTTGTTGCAGCAGGTTCGTGACCACACGCGCCTGCCGTCGGCGAGTGAGCGCCTCGACGAGCTGGCTGCCAAGCTGCCTGGGCCAGCGGCAGAGCGGTTGCCGACCGCCGCCGGGCTGGTCAATGCCTTGCCCGACAGCGCACGGCGAGCCATGCAGCGCCGCTTCGAGCCCTTGCACCAGTTGCTGGACAACCATGAGAACCCGGGGGCCGAGTTGACCGGCGTGTTACAGGCGCTCAACGACTTGCACCTGCAGTTGGCGAGCTTGAATCGCGAAGGCGCGCCGGAGCCGGTCGCGTTCGAGATGGTCAAGCGGCGGATCCAGGGGCAACAGGATGCGCTGAGTAACCTGCGCAACGTGGCCGCTCGTTTGCCGCTGCCGCTGGCGGGCTGGTTCGAAAGCCTGGCCGACGAGCATTGGCGCCTCATGCTCGACCAGGCCTATCGGCATGTGAACCAGCGTTATCAGAGCGAGGTATATGGTTTCTACAGCAGGGCGATCAAGCTGCGTTTCCCGTTCAATGCCCACGCCAGCAGCGACGTTTCCCTCAACGACTTCCAGGAGTTTTTCAAGCCTGAGGGGATCATGGCGCGATTCTTTGACAGCTATCTGAAGCCTTTTGTCAGCGGTGATTCCGGGCGCTACAGGCTGCGTAGCCTGGATGGGCGCAGCTTGCCGATGTCTCGGGCGTTGCTCGACCAGCAGGCGAAGGTGCAGGTGATCAGGCGCGGTTTTTTTGCGGATGAGCCGGGGGACTTGCAGGTTCGTTTCACGCTCGCACCCTATAGCCTGGACCCGTCGGTGAGTCGCGCGGTCTTGCGTTTGGGTGGCCAGCAGATGGAGTACCGGCACGGGCCGATTGTCCCCATGGCGATGCAATGGCCAGCCGAGGCTGAGAATGGTCGCAGCAGCCTGGTACTGGAGCGTGGCAGCGAGCGGGCGTTGGGGCTCGAAAAAAATACCGGGGCCTGGTCCCTGTTTCGCTTGTTCGACTTGATGCAGAACGAACCCTCCAGCGGGCAGGATGAGCTGATCCTCAAGGCTGACCTGGCAGGCCTGCGCGCCAACTACCTGCTGACCAGCCGACGCACCCCCAATCCATTTCAGATGGCGCAGTGGCGAACTTTTCGCCTGCCGGAGCAGTTGTGAGCCAACCTCGCGACCGCTGGCACAGCGCCGGTCGCACAGACCGTGGAAAGGTCCGTTTACGCAACGAGGATGCCTTTCTCGATTGCCCCGGGACGGGCTGCTGGGCCGTGGCGGACGGGATGGGCGGGCATCAGGCGGGGGATATCGCCAGCCAGCTGGTGGTCGATGGCCTGGCGTCATTGCCCGGCCAGGGCAGCCTGGATGAACGCGTCGAGGCGACCCGTCGTTGCCTGCAATGGCTCAACCGGCGGCTGGGCGATGAATTGACGCTGGCCTCCCATGGCGCCGAGGCCATCATGGGAAGCACGGTCGTGGCGTTGTTGCTTCAGGGCGATCGCGCTGCGTGTGTCTGGGCCGGTGACAGTCGTTGCTATCTGTGGCGCGGGCAGACGCTGTACCAGCTGTCGCGAGACCATTCGCTGTGTGAGCAATTGATTGACCAGCAGGTGAGCCCGGAACAGGCCAGGGCCCATCCAGACGCACGGGCCTTGACCCGGGCCATCGGCTCGCGGGCACCACTGAGCCCGCAGGTCCTGGAACTCGGTACCTTGGCAGGGGATGTGTTTCTGTTGTGCAGCGACGGCCTGTACCAGGCGCTTAGCCACTCTGAGTTGGGCCAGGCCTTGAGCCAGGGAAATCCGCAACGTGTCCTGGACCAGCTGTTTGCAGGTGTCTTGCGCGGCACGGCCGGCGACAACCTGACCGCTGTGGTGGTGCAGTCATGCGCGACCTGACCCACTTTGCCTTTGCCAAGGCCCCGATAAACCCACCGCGCGACGGAGCCCCCGAGTTGCTGGCCGGGCGGTACCTGATCGAGCGCGTGTTGGGCGCAGGCGGCATGGGCGTGGTCTATCGTGCGCGGGACCTGCTGCACGAACAGTTTGGCGAGCCCTGTTCCAGTGTCGCGATCAAGGTGTTGGGGGAAGCCATTCGCGAATCTGCGGATGCCCACGTGTTGCTGTACAACGAGTTTGCCCTGACCCGCAGCCTGCGGCATGAGCAGGTGGTGCGTGTGTATTCATTTGAAGTGGATGCTCCCGGCCAGATCGCATTCTTTACCATGGAACTGCTCCAGGGCATGACCCTGGACCGGTTGCTGCTGGAGTGCCCCGGCGGTTTACCCTGGCAAGCGCTGCAAGGCATCGCCTTGCAATTGCTCGACGCGTTGCGCCATAGCCATCAGCAGGGTGTGTTGCACGGGGATGTGAAACCCGCCAATGTCATGGTGGGAGACGGCGGCTTGCGCTTGTTCGATTTCGGTCTGGGCGAGGCTTGCGGACAGGCCCCGGCGGGTTCTCCAGGCTTGAGTCGCAGCCGCTTCAATGCCTGGACGCCCGCGTACGCCGCGCCGGAGTTGCTGGCTGGCGGAGCACTGTCGGCCAGCGCCGACCTGTATGCAGTGGCCTGTGTGTTGTACGAATTGGCACAAGGCCGGCGCCACGCCAGTGACAGGCCGACCCGGCCCAGGCAACTGCCTCGCCATTGCTGGCCTGTATTGCGTATGGCGTTGACGGCTGACCCTGAACGCAGGGCCGTTACTCTTGATGAATTACGCGCGGTGCTCGCTGATCGCAGGAAGGGCCTGGGCCGCTGGTTCTAGACGGGCAAGTCGTGCAGCTGGCAATACTCGAACCAACTCAGGCCTGCCATTTGCGCCACCTCCTTGTGCACCTCAAGGCGTTGCGCCTCGAACTCCGCCGGGGAATGCGCCGTCAATTTCAGCGTCAGTTCCCAGGCGAACAAGCCCTGTTGCTCGGCTTCTGCCTCGAAGGCTTCATGCAGGCGCTCGGCGCGGTACTGCTCCATGGTTTCCCCTTTGGCCTGGGCCGCCAGGGGGTTCAATGTATTCAGTTCCGCGGCCAGGGCCGGGTGTTCACTCAAGAATCGGTCCAGGGCTAGCTGGTGGTTTTCGCCGGGTTGGGACAAAGGTTTACTCCACGGTAAGAGAGACGGTCAGTGTGGCTTGGACATTAAAAAAGCCGCCATGGCTGCATAGGCGGGCAAGGTCACCCCATCATTGGCGGCGTTGCCGGCCACCGGGTGGGAGGCATAGCGAACAATCACCATTTCGGCCTTGGGGTCGATGTAGATGCTCTGGCCATGCACCCCACGCGCCATGAACGCCCCGTCGGGATTGTGGGTTACCCACCACATGTTGCGATAGCTCCAGCCCTTCAATTGAGCGTAGCCGGCCTGGGCGAACGCCTGCTTGTCGCCGCCCTGGCGAATATCCGTCACCACGCTTTCGGGCACGATCTGCTGGCCATTGAAGCGCCCGCCGTTGCGCAGCATCTCGGCAAACCGGGCCAGGTCCCGCAGCCCGGTGTTCAGGCCGCCACCGGCGAAGGGTGTGCCGATGGAGTCGACGGTGAAGTAGGCGTCCTGTTCGGCGCCAAGCCGACTCCAGATGCGTTCGCTGAGCAGTTGCGCGACATTGCGTCCGGTCGCGCGGGCAATCACCCAGCCGAGTACGTCGGTATTGACGGTCTTGTAGCCGAAGGCACGCCCGTGTTCGCCACGCTGCTTAACCGTTTGCAGGAACTCGTAGTAGCTGCGCGGCCCGGTGTAGTCCTTGGGTTTGGGCAGCGGGTTGCCGGCCTGGGCGTGGGCCCAGACTTCGGCGTTGGGGTCGGCATAATCTTCGCTGTAGTCCAGGGCGGTGGTCATGTCCAGCACCTGGCGCAAGGTGGCGCTGCCAAAGGCCGAGCGGCCGAGTTCGGGTACATAGTCGACGATCTTTTTCTGTGGGTCCAGGGTGCCATCGGCCACCAGCATCGCGCCCAGGGTACCGATCACCGATTTGGTGACCGA
The DNA here is from genome assembly GCF_013386245.1 of Pseudomonas sp. 21615526. Lineage (NCBI taxonomy): Bacteria > Pseudomonadati > Pseudomonadota > Gammaproteobacteria > Pseudomonadales > Pseudomonadaceae > Pseudomonas > Pseudomonas sp. 21615526. Next base: position 30,912 of record NZ_JACAOM010000070.1, read on the forward strand.
CATGGCCGCGTGTTGCCCATCCTCCTTGAGCACCCCGAAATAACGCTCATAAACCACCGTGCCGCGATGCATCACCACGATGCCATCGGTGTAGGTGGCGTCCAGGGCCTGGCGCCAGGTCAGCGGCTGGGCTGCACCCACTGGCTGCACGGGGATTGCATCGAGTGCCGGGTCGAGTTTGCGTGGCAATGCCAGCGGTGCGCCGAGCCCGCGGGAGACGTTCACCGTGGGCATCAATTGGCGAAAGTTGGCGACACTCCAGCGCATCGCCGGGAAGCGGAAATAGCTGCCGTCTTCAAAGCGTACGGTGCGGTCGGCCGGCGGCGGTGCGCCGACCATCCATTGCAGCCTGGCCGGGTCGCTGGCCTGGGCATCGGCGAAGGTCGGGGTGGCGGCGCCGGCCAACGGGCTGGTCAGCCCAAGCAGCGCACAGGCCATGAGGGGAGTGAATCGCAGCATCAGTCGAGTCCGTTCGAGGGGTGCGTCGTTTTTTACGACAACCAGTGCGCCAAAGGATGGGCCAACCCGAGCCAATCGACAAGCAGCAAGCCCCTGCGGTGATTCTGAATAAATGCGCCAGGGGCGGCAAAAGCCTTTCGCTTGCGGTGTCAGGGCGTGTAGCGTTACCCCGTGATAAGGCGACAGCCAGGTGTTATTTTGCGACCCTGGCATCAGGGACCGAGGGACAGGTGATGGCGCAAACGCTGTTCAAGCTTTTCTTCACCCAGCGGCTGGCGGCCCTCGCCAGTACCGAGTCGTTGCGGGCCATACGCGAGGGGCTGTTGTGGATCCTGCCGTGCCTGCTGGTATCGGCCGGTTTCCTGATCCTGTCCGAATGCGCCCGAGTGCTGGGTTTCGACCCTCAGGTGGTGGCCTTCCTGGCGGGGTTGCACAACCAGATCAGCTCGGTGATCCCGCTGCTGGTGGCAGCCTCCATCGGTTACATGCTCGCGATCCAGCACCGCCTGCCGCAACTTCCGGTAGCGTTCCTGTGCCTGGCCCATGTAGTGATCGCCACGTTTGTGCTGCGGGATTTTCCCCGAGCCTCGGCGACCTTCGTGTTGTTCATCGCCATCGCCTCACCGCTGATCAATGTGCCCGCCATCGCCTGGCTGCATCGGCGTCGCTGGACGCGGTTGATCAACGAAGACCTGGTGGGGCACAACCTCAAGGGCACCCTCAATATGGTGGTGCCGGGGGCGATCACGGCGCTCGGGCTGGTGCTCGTGCTGTCGTTGCTGTTGCAGATTCCGCAGGTGGCACAGCTTCAGGGGCCGCAGGTGCTCGATGCACTGGAGACGCCCTATGGCAGCGGCCTGTTTGTGACCCTGATGAATTCGCTGCTGTGGTTTTTCGGGATCCATGGGGTCTACGCCATGCAGCCGTTTTTTGATGTGCTGGACCAGGCGGTCGGGCTCAATAATGCGGCGGTGGCCGCGGGCGAGCCGGTCAAATATCTACTGAATGGCGGCTTGCTGGGCAGTTTCGCGTTTATCGGCGGTTCGGGTGGTGCCCTGTGCCTGCTGCTGGCGATCCTGCTGTTTTCCAAAAGCCGGTCCATGCGATTGGTGGCGATGGCGAGCCTGCCGTTGTCATTGTTCAATGTCAGTGAAGTGCTGTTGTTTGGCTTGCCGATCATTCTTAACCCGCGGCTGTTCATTCCCTTTCTGGTGGTCCCGGCGTTCAACGTGATACTGGCGTTGATGGTGGTGCAGATTGGCTGGGTGTCGCCTGCGGTGGTGAGCGTGCCATTTACCGCGCCGGTGTTGCTCAACGCCTACCTGAGCACCCACGGCGATCTCGCGGCAGTGTTGCTGCAGGTGGTGTTGCTGGGGGTTGGCACGCTGATCTATGCGCCCTATGTGCGCGCGATCAACCGCCAGGCCACGGAGGGCGGTACGGTGTATTTGAAGTCGCTGGACATGACCTTTCGCGGCCTGGAAGAAAAAGGCCGCTTGCTGGAGCTGGACCCGGTGATGGCGTCCCACAAGGCCCAGGCGCGCCAGGTCAGCGAGTTGAGCCATATCCAGCAGATCAGCGACTACGAGTTCTACCTCGAATTCCAGCCGCAGATTTCCACCCGGACCGGGCTATGCACCGGTTGCGAAGCGTTGATGCGGGCCCGGGACGCCGAAGGTACGGTGCATTCACCCTGGGAGTTCCTGCAATGGCTGGCCCATGCCAGGTTGATGCCCGACGTGGATGTGTGGGTGGCATCCCAGGCTGTGCGCCAGTACCAGAAGTGGCAGAAGGTCGGGTTTACGTTGCCGATGACGATCAATATCTCCAGCGCCACGCTGACTACCCCGGCGTATGGTGATCGGCTGGTGGAGATACTGGCCCAGGCCCACGGGCAGGTTTCGGTGGAGATCACCGAGGATGCGCTGGTGGGCGATATCCAGGGCACGCGGCAGATGATCGAGAAGCTCCAGGCGATTGGTGCCAAGGTGTATATCGACGACTTCGGCACCGGATTTTCAGCGCTGAGTTACCTGCACCAGTTCCCCGTGGATTTCATCAAGATCGATCGCAGTTTCGTGGTCGCCCAGCATGATCCAAAGGGCGCCCAGGTGTTGACCGGGATGCTGCGGTTCTGTGAGGCGTTGAACCTCGGGGTGGTGGTGGAGGGCGTGGAAACCGCCGAGCAACTGGCGTTTTTGCAGTCGGGCTCGGAGCTGATCATCCAGGGCTGGTATTTCAGCAAGGCGCTGCCGGGCGATGAACTGGAGCGGTTCGTGCGCGGGCGGTATACCCAGATGCAATCTAACGCTCCAGAACCCCTCTGAAGGTTGCGCTCAACGCCCGCAATGTCTCGCGGGAGCGGCCGTCGCTGATGCGGCTGTGCAGCACGATTTCACTGACGGGCAACGCCGGTAATCCGTACTGTTCGCTGACGTCCACGGCGCCCGCCGGAGCCACTCGCCGGGCCAGCGCCGCCACACCCAGGCCGGCGCTGACTGCCGCACCCACCGCCATTACGCCGCCGCCGACAAACACCTCGGTCCAGTCAATCCGCGCCTCATCCAGCGCGCGCACCGCCAGGTGTCGCACGCCGCAGGGCGAGGCCATGGTTGCCATGCGCAGGGGCGTGCCGGGCGTGTGCTGCCAGGTAGGCGCGGCGAACCAGCCAAAGCGCTCCACCACCAATACCTCACCGTCCTGGCGATCGCCTTCGTTGCGCACGATCACCGCGTCCAGTTCGTTGCGGTCGAACGCCGCCACCAGGTCGCGGGACGAAGCGATCCGCACCTCCAGGATCACCAGCGGGTCATAGGCGGCCAGGCGGCTGAGCCACAGTGGCAGGTCCGGCCCGGCCACGTGGTCGCTGATGCCGATCACCAACCGTCGCGGGGCGCCATTGCCCATGTCACCCAACGCCCGTTCGTGGGCATTGAGCAATGCGCGGGCGGCGACGATGAACTGCTCGCCTTGGGGCGACAGCCGCACATGCCGCGGTGTGCGCACCAGCAGGCGATAACCGAGGCGTTCTTCCAGGCGCTTGAGCTTGAGGCTGATGGCTGCCTGCGAGGTGTCCAGTGCCTGGGCCGCGCGGGTGAAGCTGGCGAAATCGGCGACCAGGACAAAGGCGTGCACGGTGTCGATATCCAGCGGCTTGAGCGCGTCGGTCATTTCAGTTCCTTATCACACCTATATCCGGTGATATCTTGCTGAAATCATGGGCACTGCGCAAGCTGGGCACTCATCTGAACAGGAGCGCCATGATGTTTGCCAAACAGTATTCACACCGCTTGCCAGCCGATTACGACATGGGTGTCATCCGTGAGCGGGCCGCTCGCCTGGGGCCGTTGTGGGATCATGCAGAGGGTTTGCTGTTCAAGGCGTTTATCGCCCAGGAGCGAGGGCAGGGGCCGGGGGTGGGTAACCTGTATTCGTCGGTTTATCTGTGGTCGGATCCTTTGCAGGCTGCGGATTTCTTGCTCGGCGAGCGCTTCCAGAAGGTCCTCGACAGTTTTGGCCAGCCGCACATTGAGTCCTGGTTACCGCTGGACGTGCAGCGAGGTCCGGCGCAAGACGCCTTGAGCCTGTATCGGGAGGAGTGGGCGCTGGCGCCGGGGGCGGACCGCGGGCAAATCCTCGCCGCAGAAAAGGCCCGCAACCAGCAGCTCGCGGACAGCAGCGATAACTTCGCGGTGTTTCTGGCGCTGGATGTGCAGGCGTGGAAGCTGGTGCGAATTACCTTGTCGGGCAAGGCGCTGGATGTGAACCATCCGGGCAATGGCTACGAGGTGTTTTACCTGGCGCGGCCCGGGGTGTGAATGCAGGTAGCCGCCGATTCGTCGGCGGCTACCTGTACCGTCAGGAATTGAGACGCGCCTGAGGCTGGCTCAGCTTGCGCTCGGCCACGGCGCCGAACACCAGGCCCAGGGTGGTCCACAGCACCAGTTGAATCCCCAGGGAGGCCACGCGGAATTTCCACAGCAACACTGCCGAGAACTGTTCCGGCACTTCGTTGATGGTCGGGAACAAGCTGCCGGCCACCGACACGATCACGATGTACAGCGCCACACCGAGGATCGCGCCTGTCCAAAGGCCACGGCTGGCAATCAGCTTGCGCGCCGCGTTGATCGCAATCACCGCAGCCGCCACCGACACCAGCAGCATCAGGAAGAACAGCTTGGTGCGTTGCGCGATGGTGGCGGGGTCGCCCACCGATGGTGGGTTGGCCGGATACTTCAGCCCCGGCACCACGATGATCGTCACAAACGCCGCCAATGCCAGCAGCGCTGCCAAGCCACGGGGGCCGACCTTGCCGATGCGGCCCAGGGAGTAGGCGAACACCAGGGCGAAAATGCCACCCAGGGAGACGCTGTACACCACCACGCCGGTGAACAGGCCGAAGGTACTTTGTACTTCGCGGCTCACCAGTTCTTCTTCCGGCGCGTCGCCGTGCATCTGTGCCATCTGATCTTCGAAGGCGATGGCCTTGTCGATCTGCGGCTCACCAAAAGTCTTGGCGAAGCCGAAGGCCAGGATGCCGGCGAGCAGGCCCACCAGCATCCCGCGAACGAGTAAATGCCCTGTCATGTCGTCACGCTCCAATCAATGGCAGGGGAAACCCAGCAGGTGGCGACCGTCATGCACAAACTCATGCACGTACATGCCTTTGAACACGGCCGTCGCGCCTTGCTCGGCGCCGACGAAGTAAATCGCGAGCAATAGCAGCAGGCCGCCGAAGATCGCCCAGGGCAGGATTTCGCCCAGGGGAATGGACGGTATTGAAACGTCGGAGCCAGTTGCAGCGGTATAAGCCATGAGAACCTCCAGGGATGACGCGTCCCGAAATGGATAGCGAGTTGGCTGAAACAGGGTCTGGCTTACGGCTAAAAGGCCGAATACAGTGGCGCGACCGCGCCGGCATTGAACCGGCTTCCTGTTGCAGAATAGTTGAAACATGTTGAAACAACTTCGCAAGTCTACGCTGACTGCACCTTAAAACCAGAGCGATTTGTCATGCAGGCCACCCGTTTGACCCTTGTTGCCCACGCCAGCACCCGTGCCCAGAAACAGGCACGCTTTGCGCTGGATGAGTCGGTGGAGATGGACTGGCAGCAGGCGGCGCTTTCCCAGGGGCAACGCTTCAAGCGTGCACCCCGGGTGCTGTGCGGCCCGGAGGCGCGGACCCGGCAGACGGCGGCGCTGTTTGCCGACGATGCTTTGGTTGAAACAGCCCTGCGCGATTGTGATTTTGGCCGCTGGCAAGGGTTGGCGATCGAGGAGGTTCAGCAGGCCGAACCCGAAGCGCTTCAGGCCTGGTTGACCGACAGCACCTCTGCGCCCCACGGCGGCGAGTCGGTAGTGCAACTGTGTGAGCGGATAGGGCAGTGGTTGCAGTCCCTCGAGCAATCCCCGGGGCATGTCGTGGCGGTGACGCATCCATTTGTGATCCGCGCAGCGCTGCTGCATGTCATGCAATGCCCACCCGCCATGTTCAACCTGATCGACGTGGAACCGCTGTCATCCACCGAGTTGCGCTTCAATGGGCGTTGGCGCCTGCGCCTGGAAACTCACGCCTGACGTCCCGAACATGGCAAAATTCGTTCCCCGCACCGAGACCCCCCATGAAGACTTTCCCATGAAACGCATCCTGATCATCGGCATTGGCGCCGGCAACCCTGACTACATCACGATGCAGGCGGTCAAGGCGCTCAACCGCACCGACGTGTTTTTCCTGATGGACAAGGGCCAGAGCAAGGACAAGCTGATCGACCTGCGCCGGGAAATCTGCGAGACCTACATCACCGATCACGCCTACCGCTTTGTCGAGGCCGATTGCCCCGAGCGGGTGCGTGGCGATATCGACTACACCACCGCCGTGAAGGACCTGAACCGCGACAAGCAGCAGACCTTCGAACGGATGATCAATGAAGAAATGGCCGACGGCGAAGTGGGCGCATTCCTGGCCTGGGGCGACCCGGCACTGTACGACAGCACCATTCGTATCCTGCAGGCGATCCTCGCCAGCGGCAGCTGCGAATTCGAGTTTGAAGTGATCCCCGGGATCACCAGCGTCCAGGCCTTGGCGGCGCAGCATAAAGTGCCGCTGAACCGCATCGGTCGCTCCATCGAAATCACCACCGGGCGCCGGTTGGCGGCGGGGCAGGCGAGTGATGCCGACACCCTGGTTGTCATGCTCGATGCCGAAGATTCCTACCGCACCGTGGCCGATCAGGACCTGGATATCTACTGGGGCGCCTACCTGGGCACACCGGATGAAATCCTGATCAGCGGCAAAGTGGCCGAGGTTGCCGAAGAGATTGAACGTGTGCGCAAGGCGGCGCGCCAGGCCAATGGCTGGATCATGGATACCTATTTGTTGCGCAAACCCTAGAGGTTGATGCTCATGCTCAAACTGATTGCCCTGACGGTGGCGCTATTTACCGGCGCCGCACAGGCCGAAGACGTATTGCACACCGACCTGCCGCTGCCTTACCTGGAACAGACCCAAAGCGATGCGCGCAACGAGCCGCTGGTGATCTTCCTGCACGGTTATGGCAGTGACGAGGCCGACCTGTTCGGGCTCAAGGACCGCTTGCCGTCGACCTGGACCTACCTGTCTGCACGGGCACCGATGCCGGTGGAGGGCGGTGGTTATCGCTGGTTTCGCAAGAAGCCGGGCGATGGCGATTTTGATGGCGAGACCGCCGACCTGCAGAGCAGCGCCAAGCTGATCGAAGCCTTCGTCGCCCAGGCCACCACCAAGTACCACACCCAACCTGAGCGGGTGTTTCTGGTGGGGTTCAGCCAGGGTGCGATCATGTCGTATGAAGTCGGGTTAAGACATCCCGAAACCCTGCGCGGGATTGCGGCGTTGAGCGGCAGCCTGCTGCCGGTACTCAAGGCCGAACTCAAGCCGGATGCGCCACTGGGCAAGCTGGCGATTTTCATCGGTCACGGGACGCTGGACCAGGCGCTGCCGTACTACTCGGCAACGCGGGCCAACGAGGTATTGCAGGGGATTGGCCTCACGCCGGAATTCCACGGCTACCCGGGGATGATTCATACCGTCGGTGAGGCGGAGTTGCTGGACTTGAAGCAGTGGCTGGAAAAGAGCCTGCGTTGAATCCTGCGATGTGAACGCGATCAAAAATGTGGGAGCGGGCTTGCTCGCGAAGACGGTGTTGCAGTCAGCACATGTATTAACTGACCCACCGCATTCGCGAGCAAGCCCGCTCCCACATTGGATTTTCACTGCCAGATAAAACCGGTTATTTACCGCCGACAATCTGCTTCACCAACAGTGCATGACCGGCTTCATCATCCGCCCGGGAAATGGCCTGCACCACCAATTGGTGGCTGCCGGAGCCCGTCAGGAAGGTGGAACTCAGTGTCTTGCCACCGCCCATGGTCGCGGTGCTGTCGACCTGGCGCAGGGCCAGGCCTTTCACGGTGAGTTTCTTCTCGGCGCCTTTCTTGAAGTCCGGCAGGGCGGCGCTTTGTTCCTTGACGAAATCCGCCACGGCACCGTCGAGGAACTGCGGGTCGTTGTCCTTGATCAGGCCGGCGACACTCGGTTTTTCGACGACGAAGATCACGCTTTTGCTGGCCTGGTCACTGTACATCGTGCCGCTGGCGCCTGCGGTGCCGTGCTCGGCATCACCGGCCGGCAGTGGGTCGGCCAGGTAGGACTTGGGCAGGTTGAAGCTGAACTTGCCATCCAGGGTGGAGATGGTCTGGGTGGCGGTCTTCTGCGCCGCTGGCTTGCTGGCGGCGAGGACTTGGCTGGCGCCGAACCCGGCGGCCAGCGCGAGGGCCAAGAGGGCTGCGGTCTTGCTGAGGGTGGCCATGAAGCTCTCCAGGGATGAACGAAATTGCGCCGTATTCTGTCAGAAAATTCGCAAGATCGTTCATCTCCATCCCTACACCTTGTCGGACTCTTCCTCGATCCGGTCCATCTCAAACAGCCGTGCCAGTTCCGTCCGGGCTTCCTGGGCAGACTGCATCACCTTGGCCGCGTCGTCATACACGGCGTGTTGGGCCGCCAGCAATTGCAGGTCATGGTTTTTGAAGCGGCTGATGCGCGCGTCGGCCTGGGCCTGGGTCAAGCCAAGGCCCACCAGGGTGCGGCGGCTCATTTCCAGGCTGGAGTAAAACGTCTCGCGCACCGGTGACGCGTCGAGGTCCACCAGGCGGTGCACATGCTGGCGGTTACGGGCGCGGGCGATGATCTTCATGTGCGGGTAGAGGCTGCGCACCAGCGCGGCGGTCTTGATGTTGATCTCGGGGTCGTCCATGGCGATCACGAAAAACTCGGCCTGGTCGACTTTCGCTGCGTGAAGGATTTCCGGGCGCTGCGGGTCGCCGTAGAACACCGGCATGCCGCCGAAACTGCGGGTCAGTTCGATGGTTTCCACCGAGGTGTCGAGGGCAATGAACGAGATGTCCTGTGCCCGCAGGATCCGCGCCACGATCTGCCCCATGCGGCCCATCCCGGCGATCACCACCCGTGGCGCATCGCCTTCGATGGCACGGTATTCCTCGGGCACTTCCACCGGCTTGGCCTTGGGCTTGAACAGCTTCGGGCAGAGCAACAGCAGCAATGGCGTCACGGCCATGGACAGGGTGATGGTCAACACCAGGATGTCGTAGAGGTGCGGCTCGAACAGGCCTTGGTCGCGGCCGATCTTGAACACCACGAATGCGAACTCACCACCGGCTGCCAGCACCACGCCCAGGCGCAGCGCGCTTTCAGGGTTCAGGCCGCCTGCCAGGCGACCCACGCAAAACAGCAGCGGCAACTTGATGGCGATCAGCAGCAGGGTCAGCCCCAGCACGATCACCGGCGCGCTGAACAGCAGGCTGATATTGGCGCCCATGCCCACGCTGATAAAAAACAGACCCAGCAGCAGGCCCTTGAACGGTTCGATCTGCGATTCCAGCTCATGCCGGTATTCGGAGTCTGCCAGCAGCAACCCGGCGAGGAAGGCGCCGAGGGCCATGGACACGCCCACCAGCTCCATCAGCCATGCGGTGCCGATCACCACCAGCAACGCGGTGGCGGTGGAGACCTCCCGCAGGCCGGTCTTGGCGACGATGCGAAACACCGGCCGCAACAGATAGCGCCCGCCGATGATCACCACGGCGATGCTGCCCAGTACTTCCAGGCCGTGTCGCAGGCCCTGGGAGGTGGTGGCGGGATGATCGCTGCCCGCGAGCAGCGGCACCATGGCGATCAACGGGATGGCGGCGATGTCCTGGAACAACAGAATCGCAAAGGCCAGTCGCCCGTGGGGCTGGTTGAGTTCCTTGCGCTCGGCGAGGCTTTGCAGGCCAAACGCGGTGGAGGAGAGCGCCAGGCCAAGGCCCAGCACAATCGCGCTGTTCCATGATTGGCCAAACACGAACAGCGCGACCACGCCGATCACGGTGCCCGTCAGCAACACCTGCGCCAGGCCTACACCGAACACTGCCTTGCGCATCACCCACAGACGCTTCGGTGACAACTCCAGGCCAATGATGAACAGCAGCAATACCACCCCAAGTTCGGAAAACTGGCTGACGCTTTGCGGGTTGCCCACCAGGCCCAGCACCGATGGGCCGATGATCACTCCGGCCAGCAAGTAACCCAGTACGGCACCCAGTTGCAGGCGCTTGGCCAGGGGCACGGTCAGGACGGCAGCGAGCAGGAATACAACGGCCGCTTGTAACAGGTTGCCTTCATGGGGCATTGGGGACTCCGGGATCGTTTTGCTGAATCAACAGGTTTTACTGTAGGAGCGAGCTTGCTTTGCAGGTCCCAAGGCCTTCGCCTCCGGGTTCATTGGATGTCGTCCGGTTCTTTCGCGGCACTCTCCAAACTATTAATACCATTTATTTCAATGAGTTTTATGCACGTGGCGGTCGGGATCATCCGTGGTGCCGGCGCTATGGTCGTGTCTTCAGCCGCGCGAAAGGGTGGTTTTTTATGGGCTGAGCATTGTGCGGGAATAATCTACAAACACTTTTCCGGGACAAACGGAAGCCTGTACACGCCAGGAACTCCTACAGTTATGCCCTTGAGTTTATATTCCATGGATGGCATATTTGCATGAGTTGGGACGTTGAATACACGGACGAGTTTGGAATCTGGTGGGGCGGTCTGGATGCAAAGGAGCAATCCTCAGTATCGGCCAGTGTGGATTTACTGGGCCTTCTGGGGCCAGGCCTTGGCTTCCCCCACAGCAGTGACATCAAGGGCTCCAGGCATGGCTGCCTGCGAGAGTTGCGGGTGCAACATGCCGGGCGGCCTTACCGCGTCCTGTATGCATTTGATCCGCGCCGGTGTGCCTTGTTGCTGATTGGCGGGGATAAAACCGGTCGAGGCCGGTGGTATGACGAATACGTCCCGCTGGCTGAGAAGTTGTATGACGAACATTTGGAAACACTGCTTAAAGAGGGCCGTCACCATGGCTAAAAAATTCAGTGAGCTGCAGGCTCGCATGACACCGCAAGCCCGGGCCGATGCAGAGCGCATCTTCCAGCAACACCTGAAAGAAATGCCCCTGCATGAACTGCGCAAGGCGCAACAGATGAGCCAGGATACGCTGGCCAAGGCGCTGAATATCAATCAGGCGGCAGTGTCCAAAATGGAGCGGCGTACCGACATGTATATCAGCACGCTGCGTAACTATATCCGCGCCATGGGAGGAGAACTGGAGATTGTCGCTACGTTTCCTGATGGCCAGGTAAAGATCGAGAACTTTGCCCACTGAGTCATCCGCTCCGTCAAAGCCCGGCCATGCGCCGGGTTTTCTGTTCGCTGAATGCCTGTCGTCATTGTGCAGCTTAATGGACAATACTCGCCATTCTCGCCCATCGGACATCAACGTGAACCAACTTCTCGCCATGCGTGCCTTCGTCCGTGTCGTCGAAACCGGCTCCTTCAGCCGCGCGTCCGACCAGTTGGCACTGCCGCGTTCCACCGTCAGTAAACTCATCACGGACCTGGAGAAGCACCTTGGCGTCAAGTTGATGCATCGCACCACCCGTGCGCTGGCGGCGACGCCGGAGGGGTTGGAGTACTACAGCCACGCGCTGTGCCTGGTGGCGGAACTCGATGAACTGGACAATGCCCTGCGCGGGCAGAAGCTCAAGCCCGGCGGCCACCTGAAAGTGGATGCGCCGGCGTCCTTTGCCAATTGCCTGCTGATCCCGGCGCTGGTGGATTTTCATCGTGAGTACCCTGAGATCACCATCGCCCTGGGCATCAGCGACCGCGCCGTGAATATCGTGGGGGAGGGTGTGGATTGCGTACTGCGCGCTGGCAAGCTCGATGACATGGCAATGATCGCCCGCAAGGTTGTCGACCTCGAGTACGTCACTTGTGCGGCCCCCGGCTACCTGGAGCGCATGGGTACGCCCGTGTCTCCCGAGGACCTCGAGAAGAACCACCTCAAGGCGGGGTATTTCTTTGCCGGGTCGGGTAAGCCGGAGCCGTTGATTTTCGAGAAGGGCGCGACTCGGTATGAGGTAGGCAACTGCGCGTTTTCCACCAACGAAGGCAACGGCCTCAAGGAAATGCTGCTCGCCGGCCTGGGCGTCGGGCAGCATTTCAAGACCATCGTTGACTACTACGTAGAGGCAGGCCAGTTAGTCCCGGTACTCGAAGACTGGACCCGGCCCGCCACGCCGTTGCACATCATCTATCCACCCAATCGCCATCAGAACGCCCGGCTGAAGGTATTTATCGACTGGGTGATCGAGCGGTTCGGCGTCAGGCAATAATCGCTGTCACGCGGATTTCAATGCGCATTGCCGGCAGCCCCAGGGCTTCTACTCCCAGCTCAGTCCAGATGGGGGCGTGATTGGGCATGTAATGGCGGTACCACTTGACCATCTGCTCGTTCACCTCCGGCGGGAAACCTCCCACGTGGTAGGAATTGACGTGTACCACATGCTCCCAGCCGGCGCCGGCTGCCGCCAGGGTGCGTTCGAGGTTTTGAAAGGCCAGGGCGATCTCGTCGGTGAGGGATTCGGGAATCTGGAACTCGTCATCCCAGCCGCCCTGGCCCGAGGTTTCGACGCGGTTGCCGATTTTGACCGCCTGGGTGTAATGCAGGGTCTCGCGTGCAATGTCGCCGTAACCGGGTGTGATGAAAAACTCGGGCTTGCTCATGGTGTTCCTCGGTTTCAGTGGTTGACCCGACAAAGGTTAATGGACTGAATCTGCGAACAAAATCCGCGTTTCTTGTCATCACTGTGCAGGGATGTGGATAGTCCGAGTATCAGTTTTTCACATTCCCGTAGCCCGCCCTTTGTTACTATCGCCCTCCGTCGTCGCCAGGAGTCACCGTCACATGCAACACCAGTGGGATGAAATGCACCGCACCCGCAAGCCCACGTTTGTGTTGTGTGGCGAGCCCCAGGGGGATGTGCTCAATCTCTACGTGCATGGTTATTCGGCGTTCTTCAACCAGCAACAACTGGGTAGTTTCTCCCGGCAACTGGCAACCATCGAAGGCTCCACCAACCTGATGCTGTTCTGGCCGGCAGGGCATTTCCTGGAAAACCTGTTTGCGCCGTTCAAGGATGTGATTACCTCGATGCTGGGTGGCGGTAGCCTGGGTGCCGCAACCATCGGGGTGGGCAAGGCGATTGCCTATTTCCTCGACCACTACAAAAGCGTCGAGGCGCGGGTGGATGAGGTCGCCAAAAGCCTGCTGCCCGAATTGGCCAACTACCTCCATGGCGAGTCGATCAAGGTGCGGCAGATCAACCTGATCGGCCACTCCCTGGGCGCGCGCATCCTGGTCAAGAGCCTGCTGGCCAGCCCTGAGGTGGCCCGTGAGTTGCCGCTGAACAACCTGCTGCTGATGGGCGGTGCGATTTGTACCTCCAGCCCCTGGGACCTGGTCTCGGCGCCGCTCAGCGGTCGGGTGATCAACTGCCACTCGAGCAAGGATTGGGCGCTGGCGCTCAAGCCGGACACCGAGCGCTGCATCGGTCGTTATGCGATCCCGCTGACACCGGCGCTCAAGGCCAAGGTCGCCAACGTGCACCTGGCCACGTTCGACCACGCCGCGTATTGGCCGCAACTGAAGACGGTGGTGCAGTACACCGACCTGCTGCAGGAACGCCGGGGCATGATCCGCGCCGATCAACGCAGCAGCGAAGTGCGCTTTGCGGAAGAGGATGTCGAGCTGTTCCCGCTGCTGGTGCAGGCGCGGCCGGAGGAGTTGCAGTTTTTCGCCGAGCTGATGGCGCAAAAGCGCAGTGCCTCTATCGACGCCACCGTGCGCGAGCCCTTGAAGCTGGCCATCGAGTTGCAGCGCATGGGCGGCGACACCTTTATGAACCTGGCCCGTGGTCATGGCGTGAGCTATCGCGAAATCGCCCAGGACGTGGCGCAGCGGGTGGGTATCAAGTTTGATCAACCGATCGAGAAAGTGGCCCTTGCTGATCTGGAACTGCAGGTTGCCGAGCGGCTGATCGAGCAATACAAGGACAAGCTCAGCCAGGCTGATCGCCAAGTGTTCGAGGCAGAGTTGAAGGCTGCGGCACAAAAGGAACAGGGTTTTTTCAATCGTTTCGATGTCGGGCGCTCAGCCACCACTGCCCTCAGCGGGACCGCGCTGGCCGGGTTGACCGGGTTTATCCTGCGCCGGGGCGCGGCCACGGCCATTCCGGTGGTGGGGCAGGCGCTCGCGGCGGCGATGTTGCTGGTGACCGGCGTGCGGGCGTTTTCCGGCCCCGCGTATTCCATCACCACCCTGGCGGTGCTGGTGATCGGGGTGATTCGCGAGCGCCTGGAGCGTGAAGCACTGAACCAGGAGATGGATCTGGTGGTCCAGGTGGTAGAGGCATTTGATCTGCCCCGGGAGACGGTGATGCGTACCGTTGCGTCTGACTGATAAGCTGCGTTCACGTCTTGTGTGAAAGCCTGGTACCCCGCGTGAAATTCAGCCTGCCCAAAATCGCTACCGCCCCGTTCTGCCCGCCGGAAGTCGCCGGCTCCATCGTCGTTGATCCCCGTGCCTCGTTTTTCAAACGTGCGCTGATGTTTGCCGGCCCTGGCTTGCTGATTTCCATCGGCTATATGGACCCGGGCAACTGGGCCACCGCCATCGAGGCCGGTTCGCGCTACGGCTACAACCTGTTGTTCGTGGTGCTGCTGGCGAGCCTGGCGGGGATGGCGGTGCAGTGCCTGTGCTCACGGCTGGGTATCGCCACCGGCAAGGACCTGGCGCAACTGAGCCGCGAGCGCTACAGCCGGCGCTCGTCGTTCGTGCAGTGGATCCTTGCGGAAATCTCGATCATCGCCACCGACCTCGCCGAAGTCCTCGGCTGCGCCCTGGCGTTTCACCTGTTGCTGGGCGTGTCACTGACCACCGGGATTGTCATCACTGCCTTCGATACCTTGCTGATCCTGGCCCTGCAAAATCGAGGCTTCCGCCGGCTGGAAGCGATCATGCTGGCACTGGTGGCGACTATCGGCGTGTGTTTCTTCATCGAGCTGGTGCTGATCAAGCCTTACTGGCCCGACGTGTTTCGTGGTTTCACCCCGTCGTTGTCCGCCATCAGTGATGCCGCACCGTTGTACCTGGCCATTGGCATACTGGGGGCCACGGTGATGCCCCATAACCTCTACCTGCACAGCTCCATCGTGCAAACCCGGCTGGTCGGCAAGGACCTGGCCAGCCGCCAGGACGCGGTGAAATTGGCGCGTATCGATACCATCGGTTCCCTGTCACTGGCACTGCTGGTCAACGCGGCAATCCTGATACTGGCCGCCGCTGCGTTCCACCAGACCGGCCACACTGATGTGGTGGAAATCCAGGACGCCTATCACTTGCTCGACCCGCTGGTGGGTGGCGCGTTCGCCAGCGTGCTGTTCGGTGTTGCGCTGTTGGCTTCGGGCCAGAGCTCCACGTTCACCGGCACCATTGCCGGGCAAGTGATCATGGAAGGCTACCTCAACCTGCGCATTCCCTGCTGGCAGCGACGCCTGATCACCCGTGGCCTGGCGCTGATCCCGGCGTTCCTCGGGGTGTGGCTGATGGGGGATGATGCCATCGGCAAGCTGCTGATCCTCAGCCAGGTGGTGTTGAGCCTGCAGTTGCCGTTTGCGTTGTTTCCGCTGATCCGCATGACGGGTGACAAGCGCCTGATGGGGCCGTTCGTCAACAGCTTGCCTACGCGGCTGCTGGCCTGGAGCTTGTTTGTGGTGATCAGCGGGGCGAATGCCTGGCTGATCGGGCAGTGGTTGTTTTGAGCGAAGTGAATTAAGTCAAAACGGCCAATGATGTGTATTTCGCCACCATCGGGTCGGCTGTCACTAACTTCATCGGCTCAATGATAGCCGTTGCAATGATGAGCCGATCAAACGGGTCCCTGTGATGGTGTTCAAGGTCCTTGACCGCGATGGCGTGCTCCGAGGTGATGGGCAGTTCCACGTAGCCGCTTTCCAGGCAGTATTCGCGAATTTCGTCCAGGTTTACGTTGAGCTTCCCGAGCCCGACCTTTATCGCCAGCTCCCAGAATGTGGCGGCACTGACGTAAATTTCAGCCGCGTTCTCGATCAGCTTTCTGGCCTTCGCTGGCAGTTTTGGATCATCGCTCAGGGCCCAAAGCAGGATGTGGGTATCCAGCAGTATTCTCATGGGTGGTTTCCCTCAAACGCATCCAGCATGTCGTCTGGCAATGGCGCATCGAAGTCATCCGGCACCACCAGTTTGCCCTTCATCGCGCCGATTCGCCGGCCTGTCGGTTTCCCGACAGGAACAAGGCGAGCCATCGCGCGCCCATGCTTGGCTATGGTGATGATTTGGCCGGCGGCGGCATCATCGACCAGTTTTGATAAATTATTTTTTGCTTCACCCAACGGTACGGTAATCATTTGGTCTTCTCGAGGTTTTGGCCAAATATAGCCAAAATTTCGTAAGCAGGCAAAGATCAACCGACTGCTGGCGGAGGGTGATTTTTGCGGGGACGATTGCAGGTTTCCGAACGGGTAATGACTGGCATCCATGACGTCTCTCCTGAAGGAATTCCTCGAAGTCTGCCCGAGTGCAAGCGGTTTTTGACCCGTGTTGTGGAAAATCAGAGCGGACTTACTTGAAGGGGGATTTTTCCCGACAGTGTGGGCCGAATAGTTTCCCATAGTTGCTCAACGGTCCCAGTAAGGCACTGCCCCAAAACACTCAACGAAGTAATCAATCACGGTCCGCACCTTCAACGACAGCCGCCGGCTACCCGGCCACAGCGCAGCAATCTGTTGCGGCTCCAGGGTCGTCGCCACTTCATAGTCGCTGAGCACCGCCTGCAGCGTGCCGGCGCGCAGGCCTTCACCGATCAACCATGACGGGAACACCACCAGCCCCAGGCCTTGTTCGGCAGCGTGGGTCAGGGTGTCGGCGTGGTTGCCGGTGATCGGGCCCTTGACGCTGTAGGACGTCCAGTCGCCCTGGTCCCGGCGGAAGAACCAGCGCTGCTGGCCGGTGACGCCCTTGTAGGCCAGGCACTGGTGGTTCACCAGTTCGTCCGGATGCCGGGGCGTACCGAAACGCTCCAGATAGCCGGGGCTGGCAGCGAGACGAAAGCGCTGGGGGGCGAAGATTCGCGCCTGCATGCCGGAATCGTTCAGCACGCCGATGCGAAACAGCAGGTCTGTGCCGTCTTGCAACGGGTCGACGTAGGTGTCGGTTTGCTGGATATCCAGTTGCAGCTTCGGGTAACGCCGACACAGCTCCCCAAGCCACGGCGAGAGGTGGCGTTGGCCAAACACCATCGGCGCATTGATGCGCACCAGGCCGCTGGGTTCGCTTTCCTGTTCCTGCAACGCCTGGCCGGCGGCTTCCAGTTGCTCCAGCATCAATCGCGCATGCCGGCCCAGCAGGCGACCGGCTTCGGTAGGGCTGACCGCACGGGTATGGCGGTACAGCAACTGTTGGCCCAGGGCCTGCTCCATCAACTGCACCTGCCGGGAAATGGAGGAGGGCGCCAGGCCTTCGCGGCGTGCGACTTCGGAGAAGCTGCCGTAGTCCAATACCGCGACAAACAGGCGAAGCGCCTTGAAGCTCAGTTCGTTCAAACCCTGCATCATCACTCCATGCTGTGCGTATTGCGCAAAGGTGTTGTCGGTATGCTCCCATTTATCGCACAGCAGTGCCACCGGATAATACGCGCCATTGTTCCTCTCTCTAACGCGCAGGTGATGTATGCAGGCTTCTTCAGTGGCGGGTGTGGCTCAGGCCAAGCCCAAGACGTTTCTTCGGTTGTTGCTATTGCCGCTGGTGATCTTCGCCGGCATGGGCTTGTCGGTGGAGGCCGGCTTGCTGGGCCCGCTGGGTGTGCAGGTCGGCCACTTGTGGGCGACCTTGAGCATCTTCGGCGTCGGCTCGGCGATCCTGTTCCTGCTGTTGCTGTTCAGCGGCCCGCAAAAGGGTCCGGCGTTGACCGACCTGCCGCGCTGGCAATTGATCGGTGGCTTCCTGGGGCCGATGTACGTGGTGGTGCTGACCCTGGCGACCCCGCATATCGGGATCGCGATGACCATGATTGCGATCTTGTCGGGCCAGGTGGGCAAGAGCGTGCTGATCGACCACTTCGGCTGGTTTGGCACTGCCCGCAAGCGGGTCAACGTGGAGCGCTGGATTGCATTGGCGTTGATCGTGGTAGCACTTGTTTTGATTGCGCGAGGTTAAGGCGATGAACCTGATTCTGTTGTTGGTATTGGTAGTGGCCGCCGGTGCGGTATTGAGTGTGCAGGCCGCCATCAATGGCCGCCTCGGGCAGGCGGTGGGCGTATTGCGCAGCAGCCTGCTGACCTTTGTCGTGGGCGCGATCAGTACCGGATTGCTGATTCTGTTCTTTGAGCCCGCCCACGCGGTCAGCCTGCTGGACGTGCCGAAGTGGCAACTGACCGGGGCGTTGTTCGGGGTGGTGTACATGATGGTGATGGTCGGCGCGGTCCCGATTGTCGGTACGGCAGTGGCGACGGTGGCGGTGATTGTCGGGCAGTTGGGCATGGGCATGCTGATCGATAACTTCGGCTGGCTCGGCAACCCGGCGATCGAACTGTCCGGCAGCCGCATCGTGGCGATGCTGTGCCTCGCGCTGGCCCTGGTGTTCATGTACCGCAGCAACGCTCGTCGGGGCTGACTGACGGGCCTATGAACCTTGAATCGTTGCCTATAGTCATTGCTTGAGGTGTCGGCGTTCGCCGCATCTGGACGACCACGAAAAAGGAGTCTGACCATGCAAGAGAAAACATGTGCCTGCCCCCACTGCAACTGCCAGTTGGGGAAAAACGCGGTGATGAAGGATGGCAAGGGCTATTGCTGCCAAGGCTGCGCCGAGCATCATGCCCATGGCGAGCCTTGTGCTTCGGCGACCGGGTGCGAGTGTGCCAAGTCGGCGCACGGCTAACGCCGGCTGCCTCCTGTAGGAGCGAGCTTGCTCGCGAAACACCCGAGAGCGACGCGGGGCACCAGGTGCCCCGCGTCATCGTTAACGACCTTCGCGAGCAAGCTCGCTCCTACTGTTTCACGCGCTGGGGCGCGCATCCGAGCGGCGCCATTGCACGTTTTCGATGCCGAATTTCTCGGCCTGGGGCTGGCTCGTCTTCTTCACCTGCTCACGGGCAAAGCGCCCGATGCGGCCTACGCCCGCGTCGCAGCTCGCCCAATGCCAGGCTTCGGCGTTGTCGAGTTTTTCCAGGCGGATGATGAATGACTTGGGCTGGCCATGCAGCGTGTAGTCGATCACGAAAAGTTTTGCGTTAGTCATGGATCCGTAAACCCTCCTTGTGTCTTTAAGTGACCCTGCGCAGGTGGTAAAAATTCACTCGGATCATCCGGTTCACGTCTTATCATGGCGCTCCATACTTGAACGATGTGTCTTCCATGGCCCTTGCCGCGCCTCCCGACCTCAGTGATCACGCCGTCCCCGTGCAACCCTTGGCGCGCACCTATCCGCGCGGATTGTATGTCGAGCCCCATCAACACGATTGGGGCCAGTTGCTGTATGCCATGAGCGGCGTGATGTGGGTCGAGACACCCCAGGAAGCGCTGGTAGTACCGCCCCAGCGCGCGGTGTGGCTGCCGCCGGGTGTCGAGCATGGGATTCGCGTGGTGTCGGACTTGCAGATGCGCAACATCTACCTGCGCCCGGCGCTGGCAGCGACCCTGGACAGCCAGGTGCAAGTGATCGAGGTCGGCGGGCTGCTGCGCGAACTGATCGTGGCGCTGGTGGAGCAGGGCGACAAGGGGGACCAGGCCTACTACGAGGCCGTGGTCGGCCTGGCCCTGCTGGAATTGCAACGGGCCCGGCGCTCGCCGATCCGCATTGCCTTGCCCGTGGGCGCCGACCGACGCCTGACCAGCGCCTGCCAGGCGGTGATGGCGTCACCGTCCCTGGACATTCCCTTTGAACAGCACGCCGAAGCCGCCGGCGCCAGCGTACGCACCCTGGCCCGGCTGTTCCAGAACAGCCTGGGCATGGGCTTTGCCGAGTGGCGCCGCCAGGTGCAGTTGGCCACCGCCGTGGCCGAGTTGATCCAGGGCCAGTCGGTCAGCGCGATCGCCCGTTCCCTGGGTTATTCGCCGAGCAGTTTCAGCGACATGTTTCGCCGTGAACTGGGGATGGCGCCGTCGCAGTATCCCGTCTGAGGCTTGGCCGAAATCCTGAAGCACTTGGCCGATGCTTCGGTTTCAGCCCCCCTACACTGACCGCATCAACCCTTGCTGCGGAGTGTTTCATGAATTACCTGATTTCCTTGGCCATCGGCCTGTTGGTCGGCGTGATTTACGGTGCCCTGGACTTTCGCTCGCCTGCGCCTCCTGCCATCGCCCTGATCGGGCTGATGGGCATGCTGATGGGCGAGAAGCTCTGGCCCATGGGCCGGCAAATGGTCAGCGCCTGGTTCTCCTGAAACCCTTTTTAACCTCGATGGATATTGGTCATGAAAGCACTGCAATTTTCCGCCACCGGCGATCTCGCTGCCCTTGCTTACGTTGATGTCGCCACGCCGGTGCCGGCGGCCGGTGAAGTCCTGGTGCAGATCAAGGCTGCCGGGCTGAACCCCAGCGACGTGAAGAACGTGCTCGGGCGTTTCCCCTACACCACGTTGCCACGCATTCCCGGCCGTGATTTTGCCGGGGTGGTGGTGGAAGGTCCGCAGGAACTCGTTGGCCAGGAAGTCTGGGGCACCGGTCGCGACCTGGGTTTTTTCGCTGACGGTTCCCACGCCCAGTACCTCACCGTGTCGGCCAAGGGCGTGGCGCACAAGCCCAGCCATCTGAGCTTTGCCCAGGCCGCCAGTCTCGGCGTACCGTACACCACGGCGTGGGATGCCCTTGAGCGCAGCGGTGTAACCAAAGGCACGCGCTTGCTGGTGATTGGTGCCAATGGGGCTGTAGGCAGTGCGGCACTGGCCCTGGCGAAGATTCGTGGGGCCCAGGTGCTCGGGGCCGTGCGTCGGCCGGAACAGGTCGAGGCCTTGCGCGAGCAGGGTTTCGAGGGCTTGTTACTGGGCCAGCCGGAAGCGCTGGGAGGGCAGGTTAATGCGCTGTTCGGTACGGGCGCCGATGTGATCTTTGACACCACCGGCTTCTGGTTGCCGGCAGCGGTGGCGGCGCTGGCGCCTTTTGGCCGTATCGCGATCATCGCCGCGCCGGTGGACGGGCACGTGCAACTGCCGGCCCTGGCGTTGTATCGCAAGGGTGGTTCGGTGGTGGGGATCAATTCGCTGCTCTACAACTGCGAGCAATGCGCCGTGATGCTGGAGCAGTTCGGGCGGTTCTTCGATGAGGACTTGTTGCCGCTGCCGACCGGTTTGCGGGAAGTGTCGCTGGCCGACGGTGTGAAGTGCTTTGAGCAAGTGAACCAGGGCAGTGCCGACAAGATTATCTTCCTGCCCTGACCCGCTTATTGTGGGCGCGGGCTTGTGTGGGAGCGGGCTTGCTCGCGAATACGGTGTGTCAGCCAATACATTCGGCACTGATCCACCGCTTTCGCGAGCAAGCCCGCTCCCACATTTGATCTTTATTCAGGCTTCGGGAACGCCTTTTTCCCACGCCGACCAGTTCTTCAGAATCGCTTGTACCAGCGGATTACCAGTGCGATACAGGTTCTCCAGCGCCGGTACAAATCCGCCCTGGTCCGCATACTTCAGCAGGTTGTCCACTTCGCTGTAGCCCGGGTACGGCCGATCAAAGTCGGAACCGGCCCGCACCACCGCCAGGCGATTGATATCCACCAACCCTTCACGGCTGGCCCGCAGCAACGCTTCATAGGTGGAGTTGTCTTCCTGCTGGGTGGTGCAGTACGCGCCTTTATTGTCCGTCAGCAATTTGGTCCAGACCTCGGCGCGCTCACTCAGGCGCGTCCCGGAGAACCAGGTATTGCCCGCCAGGGTGTCGCACTGGGTGACCTGCGGCGGCTGATTGGCCGGCGCGTACGGATAGTGTTTGCGCCAGGCCGTGGACTCCTTGCTTTCACTGAGCTCGACTTTTTGCGACAGCGCAAACGCCCTGGCTTGCAGCTTGGGATTGAGCTCGAACACTTCGGTCTTGTAGTCCAGCGGCGGCTTCTCGTTCGGCCCCTTGGTATTGATGCCGATATAGCCGGTCGGCCAGTCCTTCGGCGCGTCCCGTGAATCCAGCTCCCACTGGGTACCGAATTCCACCAGGTAATGCGCCCACGCGGCGGTGCCGATGGTGCCGTGGTGCGGGTTGATCCCGGCAATCCCGGCGATCAGGAAGTAGCTCTGGCGCAGGTCGAACTTGGGCGACAACGCCAGTGCCAGGGTCGAGGCGGCGGCGTTGGTCTGGCCCATGCCGGTCACCAGCAGGCACACGTCCTGGGTGTTGCAGCGAATCACCGGATACTCGGCCGACAAGCCCGGCACGCGCACTTCCTGCTTGAGCTCCAGACGGTCGATCCAGTTCTGCGCCTCGGGGGCAAACATGGTGATCAGCATCACCTTGGGCTTGATCGGGGCCGGTGTATCGGCCAGCACGACCTGCGGCAACAGCGCCCCGGCGGCCAGGCCGATGGCGATTGAAAGGCGGGTAAAGGTCTTCATCTACTGCTCCTTGTTCACACTCAGAATTGATAGCCCACGCCGGCGTAGTAACCCCAGCCGTTGGAGCGGGCGCGGAAATTACCGTCGCCAAAGTTCAGCTCGCTGCCGTCTTCCCAGTTGCCGCCGTTGTGGAAGTAACGGCCTACCAGGGTGAAACGCAGGTGAGTGAACGAATACAACAGCACGTTTGTTGCAACCAGGGAGTTGGCGGTGCGCGCGGGGTTGTCTTTGTGCAGATCCGAGCCGAAATCGTAGTTGGTGAAGCCGATATAGGTCAGCGACGCACCATTGTCGAAGCTGCCGATGGGCACGATGTATTTCATCTGCGCACGGTAGCCGTCCCATGAGTATTCGTTGCTGGCGCCGTAGTTTTCCCACTGGTAACGGCCATAGAAGTTGGCCGACAGGTTGACCCGCGAGTGGGTCTCGATGTCGGTGCCCAGGCCGCTGTACAAGGTGTTGGCACGGTTGTCCTTGTTGCTGCCGTGGTCGTAGATCCAGTCAAACGCTACATACCATTCCTTGAACGGGCCGATGGCCAGGCTGCGACCGGCCAGGTAGTCGATGGAGATGCGCGGTTCGTGCTCCATGAACACCGGCGAGCCGTGGTCCCACGCGCCTTTGTCGTTGCTGTTGCCGATCCCGAAGATCTTCGGGATGTCGACGTAGCCATACAGTTCGAACGGGCCCTTGCGGCCGAAGTATTCGTACTCCAGGTACACGTCATCGGCGGGTTTGGGGCCGAAGCTGATGTCTTTGCTGCCGATCACCGTCAGGTCCTGGTTGAACCAGTCCGACAGGTACACGCCTTTTTTCGACGGGCTGGCTTCCGGGGCCAGGGCTTCGCCCTGTGCTGAGTCATCGGTGGGTTTTTCCTGCGCCAAAATGGGTCCGCTGAGTACTCCCGTAACGGCAGCCAGTAGCAGGGAAACAGCAAAAGGGGTAGCCGACGCGGATCGTCTGGAAGTGGGTTGCATTGAAAATCCCTGTTCGTACGCGGTTGGGGCCCGATTCTTCGGGTTGAGGTGAACCTGGTTGCCAAGTTCGTTCCGCAAACGTTTGCACAGGTTGTACCAATTTGTGTCAATTGCATGAAGGAATTGAGAAAAGTGGGAAATAGTCGGCCTTTTGGTCAGAAATGCGCCTTGGTAAACGGCAGAGCCTGATCGCCATTGCGGTTAAACAGGTACATCGCGGTTTCCCGGCGATATTCGCTGGGCGTCTGGTTCATCTCGATGCGAAAGTGCCGGTTGAAGTTGGAGAGGTTGGCGTAACCCACTTCAAAGCAGATATCGGCGACTGACATCTCGCTTTGCAGCAACAGGCGGCAGGCGCGCTGCACCCGGAACTTGCGCATCAGGTCGATAAAGCCGTGACCGGTGACGCGCTTGAAAAAACGCGAGAAGCCCGGTTCGCTCATGTCCAGCCGTTGGGCGATCACCGACAGCCGCAGGTCGCCGGTCAATTCCGTCATCAGGTATTCGAAGGCCTTGTGGATACGCTCCGAGCTGCGCGCATCCAGGCTTGGCGTGTAGCAGGCACTGGCCAGGCAATGGGCTTCCCCGGAGGGTGCCTGCCCCAAGGTATGCAGTAACTGGATGAACAGAATCAGGCGCGCCAGGCCCTCGGCGGGGCCGATGGACTCCAGCAGGTGCGCAGCCTTCAGGGCGGTTTCACCGGTGAATTCCAGGCCGCGCCGGGCCCGGTCAAACAGGCCTTGCAGGTCGCCCAGCTCAGGCAGCGTGGTGCGCAGGGCCAGCAATGCGGCGCCGTCGAACTGCAACACCACATCGCGCCCCGTCAGGTACTCGCCGGGGGCCAGGTCGCCGATCCAGTCGTGGGGCAGGTCGGGGCCGATCAGTGCGACATGGCCGGCGCCAAACGCACCGATATAGTCGCCCGCCACCAGCTTGCCGCTGCCGTGGCGGATCAGGTGGATTTCGAATTCGGGGTGATGGTTCCAGCGGGCGAGCTCGAACGGATAGTCATGTTCGTACCAGCGAAAGCCATGCTCGGGCTCGGCAAGAATCACTTCCAGCTCGGCGGGACGCTGCTCGAAAAGGGCGGATCGGCTTGCAGGCATGGGCTTGGCCCTTCTGGGCTTTTTGGAATGGGACCAAAATACGCCCTTTGCCCGGGCAGCCGCTACCCTGGGTTTTGTCGGTCACTGATACTTTTTTGATCCTGGCTGCGGGGTTAAAAAAGTATCAGCCAGGCATCCGCCATTCGTTTGTTCGGCTCCGGGCAAGCTGCTGTAATCGGGCCGTCAACAACAAAAACAATAAGTGGAAACCGCCATGCTCAAGATTCCGAAAGCGCTGTTCCTGCTCTCCGGCCTCACGCTCGCGATGGCCGCCCATGCTGCCGAAACCGTGACCATCGCCACGGTCAACAACAGCGACATGATCCGCATGCAGCGCCTGTCCAAGGTGTTCGAAGAGCAGCACCCCGAGGTGAAACTAAACTGGGTGGTGCTCGAAGAAAACGTCCTGCGCCAACGCCTCACCACCGACATCGCGACCCAGGGCGGCCAATTCGACGTACTGACCATCGGCACCTACGAAACCCCGTTGTGGGGCGCCAAGCACTGGCTGGAACCGATCACGCCGCTGCCCGCCGACTACGACGTGGAAGACATCTTCCCCGCGGTACGCCAGGGCCTGTCGGTGAACAACACCCTCTACGCCTTGCCGTTCTATGGCGAAAGCACCGTCACCTATTACCGCACCGACCTGTTCAAGCAGGCCGGCCTGGCGATGCCCGAGCATCCGACCTGGACCCAGCTGGGCGAGTTCGCCGCCAAGCTCAACCAGCCCGCCAAGGACCAATACGGCATGTGCCTGCGGGGCAAGGCCGGCTGGGGTGAAAACATCGCGTTGCTGAGCACCATGGCCAACGCCTTTGGTGCGCGCTGGTTCGACGAGCAATGGAAACCCGAGCTGACCAGTCCCGAGTGGACGGCGGCGGCGAACTTCTACGTCAACACCCTGAGAAACTATGGCCCGCCGGGCGTCTCCAGCAACGGTTTCAACGAAACCCTGGCGCTGTTCAACAGCGGCAAATGCGCGATCTGGGTCGACGCCAGCGTTGCCGGCTCGTTCACCACCGATAAAACCCAAAGCAAAGTCGCCGACAGCGTGGGTTTTGCCGCCGCACCCACCGAGGTCACCGACAAGGGTTCGTCGTGGCTGTACGCCTGGTCCCTGGCGATCCCGGCCACCTCCAAGCACAAGGACGCCGCCAGAGCCTTTATCACCTGGGCCACCTCCAAGGAATACATCCAGCTGGTAGCGGATAAGGACGGCATCACCAACGTACCGCCGGGCACGCGCCAGTCCACCTACAACGCGGCGTACCTGGCCGCAGCGCCGTTCGCCAAGGTGACCTTGCAGATGATGCAACACGCCGACCCCGCGCACCCGTCGGCCAAACCCGTGCCGTACGTGGGCATCCAATACGTGACGATCCCCGAGTTCCAGGCCATCGGCACCTCGGTGGGCAAGCTGTTTTCGGCAGCGCTCACCGGCGGCATGACGGTCGACAAGGCACTGGCCGAGGCGCAGTCCACCACCGAGCGTGAAATGAAACGCGCCGGCTACCCGAAATAATCACCTCAGGGACACTGCATTGATGAAACGACTGGAAGGTAAAAGTGCGCTGGTCACCGGCAGCGCGCGGGGCATTGGCCGGGCGTTTGCCCAGGCCTACATCAACGAAGGCGCGACCGTCGCCATCGCCGACATCAACCTGGAGCGGGCGCGGGCCACCGCCACGGAGCTGGGCCCGAAAGCCTACGCGGTGGCGATGGATGTCACCGACCAGGCGTCCATCGATGCCGCGATTGCCGCCGTGGTGGCGCAGGCCGGCAAGCTCGACATCCTGATCAACAACGCCGCCTTGTTCGACCTGGCGCCCATCACCGACATCACCCGCGAGAGCTTCGACCGGTTGTTCTCGATCAACGTCGCCGGTACGTTGTTCACCTTGCAGGCGGCGGCCCGGCAGATGATCAAGCAGGGGCATGGCGGCAAGATCATCAACATGGCCAGCCAGGCCGGGCGCCGGGGTGAGCCTCTGGTGGCGGTGTACTGCGCGACCAAGGCGGCGGTGATCAGCCTCACGCAATCGGCGGGGCTGAATCTGATCAAGCAGGGCATCAACGTGAACGCCATCGCGCCGGGAGTGGTGGACGGCGAGCATTGGGACGGGGTGGACGCGATGTTTGCCAAGCACGAAGGGCTGCCGCTGGGCGAGAAGAAAAAGCGCGTAGGAGCAGAAGTACCGTTTGGGCGGATGGGGACTGCCGAGGATTTGACCGGAATGGCGGTTTTCCTCGCGTCCAAAGAAGCCGACTACGTGGTTGCCCAGACCTACAACGTCGACGGCGGCAACTGGATGAATTGAGCGGGACGCAGCTCCTTGAGCCACCGGGGATCAAAAAATGTGGGAGCGGGCTTGCTCGCGAAAGCGGTGTATCAGTCAATCTATCCGGCGACTGACACTCCGCATTCGCGAGCAAGCCCGCTCCCACAGTTGATCTTCATTGCCCTGGGAAGGGGGCTTGGTCTTATTCGGCAAAGCTGCGATCAAAGAAGTACACCGCCCCAGGCTTCAGATTCTCCACTGTCGCCTGCGGCCGTCCGCCCTCGCCATGCTTCTTGCGCCCCGTCTCCCGCAAAAAACCGGCCTCGGTCAACTTCAGCAACCGCTGGCGGATACTGGTCTTCAGCACCGGCCGCGCCAATACCAGCGAAAAGATCGTAGTCGCCTCCGGCGCACTGAACTCATTGCCCAAAAACATCAACGGCAAGCTGCTGTACAGCGACTTGGAAAACAGCCTTTCCTGTACCGCTGCCACAATCGCGTTGTGATCGAAGGGCAGCTTGACCCCGCCAGTCGCCACGGCATCAACAGAGCACCACTTTTGATGCCCCCCCAGCTCCACCTCATCAGCCACGATCGCCAGGTAATAGGTCGACGACGACCAGCAGCGCGGATCGCGAAACGCATCGCCCACCGTCCCCACTTGCTCATACCAGGCCAGCGGCAACCCAACCTTGTCACTGGCCCGCAACCGCTCCACGGCATCCTGCAGGCTCAGATCTTGCACGCCGCCATTCACCACTACACCGGGCAAGGCCCAGTGCCCGGCGAAGGGCTCGGCGTCGCGCTGGTTGAGCAATATCTTCAGTTCCCCGGATGCACGGCAATAGAACAGCACGCACAAGTCCACGGTGTGCAGGTAGGCGCTAAGGGTTGGGGCGTGGTCTGGCATGTCGGGTCCTGTGGGCAGCGGTGGGGCACAGTCTAACGGATCAAACGGGTACGTCGTGTACTTGATCCAGGATAGATAACAAAATGTTTCTTGCCATGAAAGTACATGACGTGTACTTTTATATCCAGGCCACAGGAGAACACGACCATGACCGTCTCTAAGAACGCTATCGCCTCATTCGACGTTGACGCCCAGAAGAGCTTCACACCGCTGTGCCCCAACGAATTGCCGGTCGCTGGCGGTGACCAGATCGGCGCCGAGCTCAATTACATGGCCAGCCTCGCCGCGCGCCGTGTCGGCAGCAAGGACGCCCATACCCCGCACGCGCCCTGGGTGGTGCAACAGCACAGCGAGATGCTGCAACCCACCGGGCTGGTACATGCCGATGTCACCTGGGTCGCCCACTGTGTGCCCGGCACCGAAGGTTTCACCCTGTTGGACGAATTGCCCACGCCTTATGACTACGACTACTTCATCTGGAAGGGCGTCGAACCCGACCTGCATCCCTACGGCGCCTGCTATCACGACCTCCACGACAAACTCTCCACCGGCGTTATCGAATACCTCAATGCCCAAGGCATCCAGCGTGTGATTGTCGGCGGCCTGGCCCTGGACTACTGCGTCAAGACCACCGCCTTGCAACTGCTCAAGGCCGGTTTCGAGGTGATCCTGCACCTGCCGGCATGCCGTGGCATCAGCGAGGAGGGCGGTGTGCAGGCGGTCAGCCATTTGCAACAAGCAGGCGTTGTAATTACCCGCAATCGGGAAGAACTGGCCGCGATGGCCGCGCGTTAAGGAGTACCTCATGGAAAGTGCATACGACTACGAAAACGCTGTGATCCAGGGCCTGCTGGACACCGACTACTACACCTTCACCATGATGCAGGCCGTGTTGCACCAGCACCCGAATGTCGATGTGGAATACCAGTTCATCGTCCGCTCCAGAGAGAAACTGGGGCACCTGATTCCCGAGCTGCGGGTGGAGCTGGAAAAACTCGCCGGCCTCAGCATGCGCGAAGGCGAGCTGCGCTTTCTGTTCAACCAGCGCCGTGAGTACTTGACCCCGGATTTCGAGCGCTTCCTGGGGCTGTTCCGCTTCAACCTGCGCTATATCCACGTCAGTGAAATCGACGGCCAACTGAACGTCCGCGTGGTCGGCCCGATGCTGCACTGCATCATGTTCGAACAGCCGGTATTGGCCCTGGTCAGCGAGCTGCGCAACCGCGACAAATACCCCGACGTCAGCCTCGAAGACGTCACCCGCAAGCTCTACCAGAAATTCGACTGGCTGGAGAAAAACCTCACCCGCGACGAACTGGCCGACCTGCGTGTCTCGGACTTCTCCACCCGCCGGCGGTTGTCGTTCAAGGCCCAGCGTGAAGTGGTCGACATCATGCGCCGCGACTTTCCCGGCCAGTTCATCGGCACCAGCAACGCGCACCTGGCCTACGAATTCGACCTGCCGCTGATCGGCACCATGGCCCACCAGTGGCTGATGGTGCACCAGCAACTGGGGCGGCTGCGGGAAAGCCAGAATGCGGCGCTGGAAAACTGGGTGCGCGAATACCGTGGGCGCTTGGGTATCGCCCTGACCGACTGCATCAGCACCGACTTTTTCCTCAAGGATTTCGACCTGTACTTTGCCAAGCTGTACGACGGTTTGCGCCAGGACTCCGGTGACCCGATCGTCTGGGCCGACAAGGTGTTGGCTCGCTACAAGGAGCTGGGCATCGACCCGATGACCAAGGACCTGATGTTCTCCGATGGCCTGAATTTCGAGAAATGCCTGCCGATCCTGCGGCACGTGCGGGGCAAGGCCAAGTTCGGCTTTGGCATGGGCACCAGCCTGGCCTGTGATGTCGACGGAGTAGAGCCGCTGAGCATCGTGATGAAACTGGTGCGGGTGCACGGCGAGCCGGTGGTGAAATTCTCCGATGACCCGATCAAGAACGTCTGCGAAGACGCCTCGTTCCTGCAGTATGCGGCGCAGGTGTTTAACGTCGGCAACGTCAATCCGCAACTGGGGGTGTGACATGGACACTCAGGCACGTATCGCACAAGAACTGAAGATCAACCGGCTGCTCGGCAAGGGAGGCGAGGGCGCTGAGCTGCAACGGCGCATCGACTTCATCAAGGGCACCTTGCGCCAGTCCGGCTGCCATGCGCTGGTGCTGGGCATCAGTGGCGGTGTCGACTCACTGACCGCCGGGCGGCTGTGCCAACTGGCAGTGGAACAACTGCGCAACGAAGACTACGAGGCGCGGTTTATTGCCATGCGCCTGCCCTATAAAACCCAGGCGGACGAGCGCGACGCCCAGGCTTCCCTGGACTTTATCGCACCGGACCGGATCGAGACGCTGAACATCGCCGCCTGCGTCGACGGGCTGATGGGCAGCCTGTCTGCCGCGCAGGCCAGCGCCGAACGCATCGACTTTATCAAGGGCAACGTCAAGGCCCGGGCGCGGATGATGGCGCAGTACGCCGTGGCGAACCTGCACAACGGCCTGGTGGTGGGCACCGACCATGGCGCGGAGGCGCTGATGGGGTTTTTCACCAAGTTCGGTGACGGCGCCTGCGACCTGGCGCCGCTCTCAGGGCTGACCAAGACCCAGGTGCGCCTGCTGGCCAGCGCCCTTGGCGGGCCACGGCAGTTGGTGGCCAAGGCACCGACTGCCGACCTGGAAGAACTGGCACCGGGCAAGCCGGATGAGTTGGCGTATGGCTGCAGCTATGACGAGATCGACCGCTACCTGATGGGCGAGGCAGTGAGTGAGCGGATGAGGGCGATTGTCGAGAGCGCCTACCTCAAGACCGCCCACAAGCGAGCATTACCGGCTGTTCCCGACTAAGACTTCCTGTTCCTTCCCGGCACTGTTGACGTTGACCGTACGCGCCACGCTCACGCGGTCACCGTCAAACCCGCATACCACCCGATCGCGAAACGCGGTTTGCGGGTAGATCCAGGTCATCTCCAGCGTCCCGGTATCCAGCCAGCGCGCGCCGGCAACGATCTGCGCATCCTTGAACTCATAACCGTGGTGCAACGCCCGGCCCGGCATGTTGGTGGTGCCGGCGATCCAGTGATCAATCCCCACCTCTAGGGCATGAGTCGCCTTGCTGTCGGTCAGTTGGAAGCGCAGTACATTGCCTTCGACGGCGAACGCCAATTGCTGCACATCCAGCCCGTTGGGCTCTACCTGATACACGCCCGTGAAATCTCTCGGCCCTGCACACGCTGAAAGCAACTCAGGCCGCTGTGCCATGCTCGCCAGACGTTGCTGCAACCGTGCATCCGCTTCGGCTTTGACCGTGCAATCATCGCCAAACGCCGCCGGAAAATGCCGCTCGACAAACGGAATCAGCTCCGCCGAATTCTTCATCCCGCCGATCACCACCAGCGTTGCACCGTACTCGCGGAACACCATCGCCATCTGCACAAACACCCCGACAGCGCTGAAGGCGTGTGCCGGTTTCATCATCCAGTGATAACCGTAGCGGCTGTCCGGCCCGCCTTGTGGCCGGGTGGCCGCTGCAACCCAGGCCGCCGGTAGAACCTGCTTGCCATGCCACACGCCGCCTTGTGCATGCAGCACACCCAGCTTGAGCATGGCCGAGGTCGGCGCCTTCAAGCCATTGCCGCCGGGATTCACGCCATCGGGGCCGATGTCCCAGCTTTCATTATGGATATCCAGCGGTACAAACAGCCGGGGCTTGAGGTACGCGTGCAAGGTTTGCCCGGTGACCTTGTTGATCAGCGCCGAGAGCATGTAGCTGGCCGCACTCGTATAGACGTAGGTGGTGCCCGGTGCATAGGCCAGCGGTATCTTGAAGAACTCGGCAATCCAGCTGGTCTCGATACCCCGCCACACTGAACCCGAGGTATTGGCGGCGTGGCCGGTGCGCATGGTCAGCAGGTGTTCTACGGTCATGTCCGCCAGGCGCGGGTCGGCATCCACCGGCACACACTCCGGAAAGAACGCCACCAGCCGGTCATCCAGTTTCAGCAAGCCTTCATCCACGGCCAGGCCAATGGCGCAGGCGGTGAAGCTCTTGGCCACCGAGTGCAATACCCGCGGCTCGTTGGGGTCCACCGGCCAGCTCCAGCCTTCGGCGACCACGTGGCCGTGGCGGTGCAGCATCAGGCCTTGCAGGTCGAGGCCGGCCGCTTTCACTTCATCGAGAAAGGCAATCAGGTGCTCGGGATCAACGCCGACGCTGCTGGCGCTGGCGCGGGACAAACCATCGTAGGACATGGGCATAAACAGGCTCGTAGGGGGAGGGAAATCAACGGCTGCGGTGCACCAGCCGCGAATAGGAAATCAGCATGCTGGTCAGTTCCTGGCTGACGCTGGTGAGCGGCGACGAACGGCGGCTGATCAGGCATACATCGCGGGTCGCCAGCGGTTCTTCGATGGCGATGGTGGTCAGGGCACTGGAGAACAGCTTCATCCCCGGCAGCATGCGCGGTTCGATGGTCAGGTAATCGGTTTCCGAAACGATGTGCAGGGTTTCCAGCAACGAATCAGTGGTGATCGCAATCTTTGGCGGCGCCAGGCCCTGGGTACGGAACAGCTCGATCAAGCGGTTCTCCGCGCCGCCCACTACGCCGGCCGGGCGTACGCTGATCCACTGGCAGTCGGTGAGGGCTTGCACGGATTTTGCGTGGGCCTGCGGGTGGCCCTTGCGCGCAATGATGCCGGCGTTTGAGCTGTAGAGGCGGTCGATGGCCAGGTCGATATCGGCCACGTTGGGCGCCAGCGGGCACAAGACGAAATCCAGGCGGCCATCGCGGACTTTTTCCACCAGGCCCTTGGTGGTGCCGCTGGCCACGTGCACCTGCATGCGCGGGAAGCGCTGGGTGAAGTTGCTCAGTACCGGCAGCAGCAATTCGGCCAAGGGTTCGGAGGTGACGCCCAGGGCGATATGGCCTTCGGGCTCGCCTTTCCAGGGTTGCAGGTCGAGCAGGGCACGTTCGCAGTCGAGAGTGATGGAACGGGCACGGGCCAGGAACACCTCGCCGGCCGGGGTCAGGTTGATGCCTTGGTTGGAGCGTTGCAGCAGCACCACCCCGAGTTCCTTTTCGAGGGTCTGGATTGACTGGGTCAATGTGCTTTGGGCCACATCCAACTGGCGTGCGGCCGAGCGGAAGCTGCCTTTTTCAACCACGGAGCAGAACGCGCGAAGATGGGTGAGGGTCATGACGGTGGGCTCGCTCAGTGCTGCATTTAAACCATTGAATGCCAGCCAGCTTATCTGATGACTATAGGTGAGCACAGATCGGTCTGGATGATCGCGATCATTATTTTTGATCAGGAAAACCCCATCTTTTCCAGCTCAAGGCCCTGATTTCTCGGTACGGTAAGGCCAGGGCAACCCACGGACGGTTGATGATCGGATAAACCGAGCCCGATCACTCGGAGCGTTCTTCTCAAGTTGATTGGGTGGCGAATAAGATCGGTCCAGGAACATTCGCAAACCGTAATCAGCGACTAAAACAACAACAACTATTCAGGTGTTCGGCCGTGCCTCTTTTTGGGTCCTGCCAGCGTCCGAACCCAAGCGTAAGGATCATTCAAGGTGCATTTATCATGAACAAGACTTTATTCCTGGCTGGCGCCTTGTCCGCCGCGCTGGTGGGCACTGCCCACGCCGAGAATCTATTGAAAGTCGCGTTGAACGCCGACATTCGCAGCACCGAGCCAGGCGTCAACCGTGACACCAATTCCGACGCCGTCATCTTGCACATTACCGAAGGACTGGTGGCCTTCCGTGAAGATGCCACCGTCGGCCCGCTGCTGGCCAAGGACGTGCAGGTGTCCGACGACGGCCTGCGCTACACCTTCCACCTGCGCAACGGGGTCAAGTTCCAGAACGGTGCGCCACTGACCTCCGCCGATGTGCTGTGGACCTGGAAACACTACCTCGACCCGAAAACCCAATGGCGCTGCGCCCCTGAATTCGACGGCCATGGCGGCGCGAAAATCGTCGACATGAGCGCCCCGGACCCACTCACCGTGGTGTTTACCCTGGACAAGCCCAACGGCCTGTTCCTCACCAGCACCGCGCTGCCGGAGTGCGGTGGCAGCGGCATCCTGCACCCCGACTCGGTGGTCGACGGCCAGTGGAAAGCCCCCATCGGCACCGGCCCGTTCCGCCTGGGCGAGTGGAAGCCCGGCCAATACATCGATCTGCTGCGCAACGCCAACTACACCCCGCGGGACGAGAAAGAGCCGGATGGCTACACCGGCAATAAAACCACGACCCTCGACCGCGTGCGCCTGCTGGTGATCCCGGACCCGGCGGCGGCCAAGGCGGCCTTGCTGTCGAAGAACGTCGACCTGCTGATTGACGTCACGCCGCTGGACGCCACCGAACTGGCTGCCAACCCCGGCATCAAGGTCACCTCCAGCGGCACCATGTCGGTCAACGCGTTGCTGTTCCAGACCCGCGACCCCTTGCTCAAAGATGTGCGCCTGCGCCAGGCCATCGCCCATTCGCTGGACTCCGCCCAAATCGTCGCCGCCCTGACCGGTGGCCGTTCCCAGGCCAACAATTCGATGGTCGCCAGTGGCAGCCACTACCACCAGGCAATCGAGAACCAGGGCTTCGATTTCGACCCGGCCAAGACCGCCCAACTGCTGCGGGAAGCCGGCTATAAAGGCCAACCAATCAAACTGATCGTCAATAAGCGCTACGCCGCGATCTTCGACATGGGCGTGTTCGTGCAAGCCATGGCCAAGGCCAGCGGCATCAACCTGGAACTGGAAACCCTGGAGTGGGGCACCCAGCTGGAGCGCTACCAGACCGGCAACTACCAGATGATGGCGTTCCCGTATTCCGAACGCCTTGACCCGGCCCTGAGTTTCGACTCGATGACCGGCGACAAGGGCAAGGAAGCGCGCAAGGTCTGGGACAACCCCCAGGCCCAGGAATGGCTGCGTGAAGCCCAGCGCGAAGGCGATATCAGCAAGCGCCAGGCGCTGTTCGACCAACTGCATCAGCAGATGCTCAAGGACGTGCCGATGATCCCGATGTACAACGGCAACGCCATCGCCGCCAGCCGTGATTACGTCAAAGGCCTGCGCACCTGGCCGGTGTCCAAGCCGCGCCTGTGGACCGTCAGCGTGCCTGCGACCGGGAGTAACTGAGGATGTTGCGTTTCATCTTTCAACGGCTGGCGATGTCGATCCCGACCTTGCTGCTGATCTCGCTGATGGTGTTCGCGATCATCCGCCTGGTGCCCGGTGATCCGGCGCTGCTGATGCTCGGCGACATGGCCGATGCCCACAGCCTGGAGGTCGCCCGTGCGTCCCTGGGCCTGGACCAGCCGCTGCCGCTGCAGTTTGTGATCTGGCTCAAGGCGGTGCTCAGCGGCGACCTCGGGCATTCCATCACCACCAATGAAGCGGTGTTGCCGCTGATCCTTGACCGCTTCCAGGTGAGTGCCGGGATCGTGCTGGTCTCGGTGTTGCTCGCGGCGTTGATTGCGGTACCGGCGGGCTTGCTCTCGGCGTGGAAACAGAACAGTTCCCTGGACTTTGGCGTGGTCTCCACCGCGACCCTGTTGCTGTCGATCCCGAGTTTCTGGCTGGGCCTGCTGTTGCTCTACGCGTTCGGCATCAAGCTCGGCTGGCTGCCGGTGGTGGGTTATGTGTCATTCGGCCAATCGCCGTGGCAGGCCTTGAGTTTTATCGTGCTGCCGATTGTCACGCTGACGTTGGTGGAACTCGGCGCGATCACCCGCATGGCCCGGGCCAGTGCAATTGAAGTGCTGCGCCTGGAATACATCACCCATGCCCGCGCCAAGGGTTTGTCGGAGCGGGCGGTGTTGTGGCGCCATGCGCTGCGCAACTCGTTTGCACCGACCCTGACCCTGATCGGCCTGATCCTCGGCAACCTGCTCAGCGGCATCGCGGTGCTCGAAACCGTGTTCACCCTGCCAGGTATCGGCCGGCTGATGGTCGACGCCATCTACGCCCGGGACTACCCCGTGCTGCAAGGCTGCCTGCTGCTGGTGACCTTTGTTTATGTGCTGGTCAACCTGTTGGTGGACCTGCTGTACCCGCTCTTCGACCCCAGGGTTAAGTTATGAATAAGCCTCTACCTGTCGCACCCGAGGTGCTGTTGCCGGCACCGGCGCGTGCCCCCAGGGCCTGGCGTGTGCCGCCGCTGAACGCGCTGATCGGTGCGCTGCTGCTGGCCTTGTTGTTGATCATGGCCTTGCTGGGCCTGGTCTGGACGCCCCATGACCCGTTGGCCTTGAACCTGCTGGCGCGCTTGCAGGCGCCCACCGCCGCGCACTGGCTGGGCACTGACGAGTACGGTCGCGACGTGCTGAGCCGGCTGATGATCGGCGCGCACACCAGCCTGTGGGTGAGTGTGTTGACGGTGACGCTGGCGATCACCGCCGGCACGGTACTGGGCCTGCTGGCCGGGTTCCTGCGGGGCTGGGTCGACCGGGGCTTGATGATGGTCAACGATGCGTTGCTGGCGTTTCCCGGGATCCTGCTGGCCCTGGGCTTGATGGCGATCATCGGCCCGAGCCTGTACGGCATCGTGTTCGCCTTGAGCCTGGCCTACACACCGTCGGTGGTGCGGGTGGTGCGCGGCACGGTGTTGTCGTTGCGCGAGAAAGAGTTTGTCGAAGCCTCGCGGGTGATCGGTAACTCCGAGCTGTACACCATGCTGCGGCACATCGCGCCGAACTGCGTGGCGCCGGTGTGCGTGCTGGCCACCAGCATGTTCGGCTGGGCGATCCTGGCGGAAAGCTCCCTGAGCTTCCTCGGCCTGGGCGTCCCGCCGCCGGCTGCCACCTGGGGCAACATGCTCGCCGCCAGCCGGCCGTATATCGCCACGGCCAGCTGGCTGGGGCTGTTTCCCGGTGTCTGCATCGCCATGGCGTTGCTGGCGTTCAACCTGTGTGGCGATGCCTTGCGCGATCGTCTCGACCCGCGGATGAGTAAATGACCATGACTGACATCCTTCTGGCAGTCGACAAGCTGAAAATCCGCGTGGGGGCCAACGGCCCGCTGGCGGTCAACGACCTGAGCTTCACCATCGCCCCCGGCGAAATCGTGGCGCTGGTGGGCGAGTCCGGCAGCGGCAAGACCATGGCCGCCCGCGCCGCCATCGGCCTGCTGCCACCGCCGCTTGAGCAATGCAGCGGCCAGGTGCGCTTCCAGGGCCATGACCTGGGCAGCCTTGCGCCGGAGCAATTGCGCCAGTTGCGCGGGGCGAAGATCGGCATGGTGTTCCAGGAACCCATGGTGTCCCTCAACCCGTCGATGAGCATCGGCGAGCAAATGGCCGAGGGCCTGCGCCTGCACACCAGGCTGAGCGATGCGCAGATCCGCGAGCGCAGCCTGGAGATGCTCGGGCATATCGGCATCAAGGACGCCGAGCGTTGCCTGGCGGCGTTTCCCCACGAGTTCTCCGGCGGCATGCGCCAGCGCATCATGCTCGCCTCGGTGATGCTGCTGCGCCCGGCCTTGCTGATTGCCGACGAGCCCACCACGGCCCTGGATTGCCTGGCGCAACTGGACGTGTTGAAACTGATGCTCGACCTTACCCGCGAGCAGGGCACGGCGATCCTGTTTATCAGCCACGACCTGTCGCTGGTGGCGCGCTACGCCGACAAAGTGGTGGTGATGCGCGAAGGCCGCGCGGTGGAGCAGGGCACCATCGAGCAGATCCTGCTGGCGCCCAAGGCCGAGTACACCCGGCAACTGCTCGAGGCCCTGCCGCGGCGCGGCACCCTGGCAGCCTTGCCCAAGGCGGACCGGCCGTTGCTGACGGTCAAGGACGTGTGCATCGAGCACCCGGGGCCGCGCAGCCTGTGGGGCCGCAGCCAGTTCAAGCGGGTGGTGCATTCGGCCAACCTGTCCATCGCCCCGGGGGAAACCCTGGCGCTGGTGGGCGGCAGCGGCTCGGGCAAGACCACCCTCGGACGGGCGATTGTCGGCCTGAACAGCCCGTGTTCCGGTGCCATCGAGTTTGAGGGCGTGGACATTCTCAAGGCTGGCAACCGTGACCATCGCCTGCAATGCCAGATGATTTTCCAGGACCCGTATTCGTCCCTCGACCCGCGCATGAAGATTGGCGACATCCTCGCCGAACCCCTGCGCCATGTGCCCGGCATGACGCCCGCGCAGCGTCGTGAGCGGGTGGCGAAAACCCTGGTGGACATCGGCCTGGCGGAACAGTTTGTCGACCGCTTCCCGCACCAGTTGTCCGGTGGCCAGCGTCAACGGGTGGCCATTGGCCGGGCGCTGGTGCGGCACCCGCGACTGGTGATTGCCGATGAGCCGATCTCGGCGTTGGACATGACCATCCAGAAGCAGATCCTCGAGCTGTTCGAACGCCTGCAGGCGCAGTACGGCTTTGCCTGCCTGTTCATCTCCCACGACCTGGCGGCGGTGGAACGCATCGCCCACCGGGTGGCGGTGATGAGCGAGGGCAGGGTGGTGGAAATGGGTGCCCGCGACGAGATCTTCGACCGCCCGCAGCACCCCTATACCCGCAAGCTGCTGGCCGCCGCCAGCCCCTTGGAGAAACTTGAAAACGGTGGCTACCGCATCCGCCAGGGCCCCGTACCGCTAGCGCTGTAACCCAGGACTGACGTCACCCGCCGCGCAAATCGCCGATTTGCGCGAACGGCGAAGCCATGCCCGAAGAACAATAAAAACACCAACCCCCACCCCACTGCCAGGAGCTAAAAAAATGAAAAAATCCCTGACTCAACTCATCACCGGCGTCGGCGTTGTCAGCAGCGGGCTGGTCCCGTCACTGGCCCATGCAGACTTCATCAAGGACAGCAGCGGTACGCTGGACTTGAAGAACTACTACTTCAACCGTGACTACCGCGAGGCCGCTTCCCAGTCGATGCGCGCCGAGTGGGCCCAAGGTTTTATCCTCGGTATCAAGTCCGGTTTCACCGAAGGCACCGTGGGCTTCGGCCTGGACCTGACCGGCATGCTGGGGGTGAAACTCGACTCCAGCCCGGGGCTGTCCGGCACCGGTTTGCTGCAGCGTGACAGCGACAAGAATGTCTCCGACGAGTACTCCAAGCTTGGGGTGACCGCCAAGGCCCGCTTCGCCAAAAGCGAGCTGCGTGTGGGCTACCTGGTGCCGGACCTTCCGATCCTGCAACCCAACACCAGCCGTCTGTTTCCGCAGTCCTTCAGCGGCACCCAGCTGGTGTCCAACGATATCAGCAACCTGAAAATCACCCTCGGGCAGATCGACCAGGCCAAGGACCGTGACTCCACCAACTACGAAGACATGAAGCTGACCACGGTGAGCAAGGTCTACAAGAGCACCGCCCTGAGCGACCAGTTTCGCTTTGCCGGTGGCGACTACTCGCTGACCCCAAACACCTTGCTCAGCTACCACTTCGCGGCGCTGGACAGCATCTACCAGCAGCAATATGTGGGCTTCAAGAACAACTTCGGCCTGGGGCCGGGCACGCTGAAAACCGACGTGCGCTACTTCAAGTCGGACAAGGACGGCGCGGGCCTGGCGGGCAAGGTCGACAACAGCGCCTTGAGCAGCCGCCTGACCTACCAGTACGGCGGCCACAGCATCGGCGGCGGCTTCCAGCAGCAATACGGCACCACGCCGTTTACCTACCTGGACGGCTCCATCACCTACCTGTTCACCGAGTACCAGTTCAGCAACTTCACCCAAACCAGGGAGCGAGCCTGGCACGCCCGCTATGACTACAACTTCGCCGATCTCGGCTTGCCCGGCCTGTTGTTTGGGATCAAGTACGCCAAGGGTGATTCGGCTGAAGTGCTCGGTTTCAACCGCGAAGGCCGCGAGTGGGAGCGTGACCTGGACCTGGGCTACGTGGTGCAGAACGGGCCCTTCAAGGGCGTGTCGATGCGCTGGCGCAATGCGCTGAGCAAAGGCAACTACTTCAACGACGTTAACGAGAACCGCGTGATGCTGGGTTACACCCTGGCGCTCTGGTAACCACCCACTGTGGGAGCGGGCTTGCCCGCGATGGCGGTGGGTCAGTCACGGAATAGGCTGGCTGACCCACCGCCATCGCAGGCAAGCCAGCTCCCACACTGATCGGATTACCAGATCAAGATAGTGTGGGCCGCCCTTACAGACGATCACGCCGGCTCGTTAATATTTCTTCAGCGTTCATCACTCGAATATCGAGATTTCCGGTTTATGAAACTTAAATCACACCCCTTGCTGCAAGCGACACCAGGTACCCACAGGCACGTGGACAGTGAGCATTACGGTGCAATGGGTGCAAGTCGAAAAATCTATATCCAGGCGGCGCTGCATGCCGACGAAACCCCGGCGCTGCTGGTGGCCGCGCACCTGCGCCGGCAATTGGTAGTACTGGAAAATGCCAACCGGCTGAATGCGCAAATCGTGCTGGTGGCCGTGGCCAACCCCACCGGGCTGAGCCAATACATCATGGGCGCGCCCAGCGGGCGTTTCGAACTGGGCAGTGGGCGTAATTACAACCGGGGCTTTCCGGTGCCGTACCAGGCAATCGCCGACAAAATCGAGCACCTGCTGGGCCAGGACATCGACGCCAACCGCCAACTGATCCGCCAGGCCTGGGGCGAATGTCTGCTGGACGCGGCGCCGCTGGACGAATTCCAGTCGCTGCAACGCACCCTGATGCTGCTGGCCCACGATGCCGACATCGTGCTGGACCTGCACTGCTCCCGCGAAGCGGCGATGCATGTGTACACCGGCGAGGCAGTGTGGGCGACCGTGGAGCCGCTGGCGCGCTACATCGGCTCTGAAGCCTCGTTGCTGGCCACCGATTCCCAGGCCAATTCGTTCGATGAGGCGCTGTACCTGCTGTGGGTCAACCTGCGTGAGCGGTTTGGCGATCGGTTTCCGATTCCGGACAGCAGCGTGGCGGTGACCGTCGAGCATCGTGGCCAGCGGGATGTGTCCTATGAACTGGCAGAACATGACGCCACGGCGATCATTGATTACCTGACCCACCTGGGCGCGGTTGAAGGCACGCCACGGCCATTGCCGGCCCTGCGTAACCCGGCGACGCCGTTGGCCGGCAGCGAACAGTTTTATGCGCCATGCGCCGGGGTGCTGGTACACCGGGCGGCGGTGGGCAGTCGCATCGAGGCCGGGCAGGCGTTGTTCGATATCGTTGATCCCCACAGTGGGCAGGCCACCACGGTTTGCAGCCACAACACCGGCGTGTTGTACATGCGCCGCGACGTGCGCTTTGTGAAGCCGGGCGACCCGCTGGGCCGGGTGTCCGGTGCCACGCCGATTCGCAGCGGCAAGCTACTCAGCGCCTGATTTGCCAGCTATGGAATACGGTCAAAATGTGGGAGCGGGCTTGCTCGCGAACGCG